>SOEU01000001.1:0-300000 GCA_021646415.1 Candidatus Brocadia sp. | reverse complement strand
TAAAAGATCATAAAATCGACCAACTTCCCGTAGTTGATAATTCCAATATACCTATCGGAATCATAGATGTGCAAGATTTACTGGAGGTTGGATTTTAAAAGTTAACTTGATAAAAAATATAAAGCTTGTCATTGCTGATGTTGATGGTGTTTTAACGGATGGCACCATTTATATTGATTCTCAGGGATGCGAAACAAAGGCGTTCAGTGTGTTGGATGGTACTGGCATTTCATACCTCCATCGTGCTGGTATCAAAACCGCAATTATCAGCGGGAGGAACTGTGATGCTGTCATACATCGGGCAAAAGAATTGGGTATCGGGGATGTATATCAGGGAATCAAAAACAAATTAGATGCCTATCAAGAGATTCTCAGAAAACACGCACTCCGGGATGAAGAGATATGTTATATAGGTGATGACCTTATAGACCTCCCCATATTCAGCCGTGTGGGATTTTCCGTTGCAGTCGCCAATGCCTCACCTATCGTTAAACGCCAATCTGACTATGTTACAAGGGCAAAGGGAGGATTCGGTGCAGTAAGAGAGGTTGCAGAAAAGATACTCAAATTCCAGGAAAAATGGCATTTCATTATGGAGCGCTATAAGAAACCTGATACACAAGGAGAAAAAACGTGAATGCTCAAAATATCGAAAACCTTCAACATACTATTAAGGCATTTATTAGAAAAGGAGAAAAATGCTATATTGCAGAGTGTTATGAAATTGCTGTTGTTACACAGGGGAAAACCCTAGATGAAACAATTGATAATCTTGAAGAAGCAATAAGGCTTCATTTAGAAAATGAAGATTTATCTGAGTTCGGTTTAGCCCCTAATCCGACTTTATTAGTAACTATGGAGTTGGAAGCTATAGCTGATGTCGCCTAAATTAAAAAGGCTTTCTGGAAAAGAAATTATTTCAACTTTAAACAAATTTGGTTTTGTTATTTTTACTCAAAGGGGTAGCCACATAAAACTCAAACGTATTGGTTCTGCCGGAGATAAGCAGACATTAACAATTCCTTCCCATGATGAGCTTGACGTAGGAACATTGCGTGCAATAGTAAGACAAGCCAGTCGTTATATTCCAGAAGAACAATTAAAACCTTATTTTTATAGTAAATGATTAAATCATAATAAAGGGTGTTTTTTTATTTTCACACTACCATGACCATCCGAAGATATATACTCATTGGCATTCCCGCTGCCTGCATACTCTCTATCATCGTATCACTTGTTATCTCCAAGCCAAAAAAAGAGATTGGGAATCAAAAGGAAAATCCTTCCCCACGGAAACAGGCTCGTAATATAAGTAATATAACTGGCACAGACACAGTAACACAAGCGGTTCGGGGTTTGACTATGCCAAATTACGATGAACAGGGGAAAGAAGTTGTAATTATGCGTGGAGAAAATACCCTCCTTCTAAATGATAATGTCTATAAAATCATTGCCCCGGAAATTGAAGTCCTGGACTCTGCAAAACCTGAAAGTGAAACGTATTCTTTTTTGATTACATCCAACACGGGGGAGATGGATAAGACCTCCGATGAAGGCTATCTCTCCGATAATGTGGTTGTCCATATCGACCCGGAAACCCAGCTTAATACCGACTATCTGAGATATTTACCCGAGAAAAAGTTTGTATATACCGACGATCCTGTTGCCATCAATGGAAAGGGTGTAAAAATTGTAGGACAGGGCTGCGAAATAGATCTTATTAATAAGAAGATGTGGATTAAAAAAGACGCAGAGATGGAAATGGATGGTATTAAAAACGACCTCTTTTTTTTGTCACAGAACAGTACTCAGCAAACTGTGCAGAATCAGTCAGAGGAAAATAGTACGAAAGAAACACCGCTCGAAAAAACCTTCATCCGGTCGAGCGGACAACTTGTTTTTGACAGACGTCCTGATGCAAATATCATGACTTTTAACGACAATGTTGAGATTAAAAAGGGTAGTTCGACTGTTTTTTCCGACAAGCTGGTCGTTTTTTTAGACCCAGAAACCAAGAAAACAAAACAGGCCATTGCCAGCGGGAATGTACTTGCATCACAAGGAACAAAAATTGCCAAGGGAAGCTTTTTAACCTGGGATGTCAATACTCAAAGCGCAATTCTTGAAGATGCTCAGAAGGCAGAATTTGTCGAAGACAATCTGAATATTGACGCGCAGAAAATGATTTTCTATAAGGATACGGGTAAAATAGACGTTCCGAGTTCCGGCAGCTTAAAAGCCACGATGAAAGAAAAAGAGGGTAAAAAAAAGACCCTTGCTAAAGCAGAGGGTGACGACAAAAACATTCGTGTAAAATGGGATGGGAAAATGAATTTTTTGGACGATGTACGAGAGGCAAATTTTGAAAAGAACGTTGAGGTAAGGAAAGAAAATTCAACCTTGTTATGCGATAATCTTACCGTGACATTTAATGATTATGATTATAACCTGCAGACTCTGAAGGCGACAGAAAAAATACACATCATCGATAAAAAGGGCAGCTTATTCAACGAGGCCGTTGGAGATCATGCCACCTGGGATGCAAAAAATAAAGTTACCGTCTTGAGAGGACAACCCTTCGCTTTGCTGAGAGAAGGAAACAAAAGACAAATTCTTGCCCCCAGGGTTTTATTTTATGGGGATGGAAAGAAAATATTGTGTGAGGGCAAGGGCAGTTTATATGAAAAGGGGGAAGAAAAACTTTCCAATGAAGATCCTGAGGAAACGGACATAAAGGTCAACTGGGCTAAAAAAATGATCTATAACGATACATTAAAAAAAACGAGCTTTTATGAAGCGGTGGAGGTTACGAAAGGTGAACAAAAGTTGAACGGAGACCAAATTGATGCCTATCTGGACCGTGACAATAAGATAACGCAAATCATTGCTACGGGCAATGTCTATTTTTTTGGCAAGAGTTTGGGTGGCAGTGAAGGATTGGGATCACTCTTCACCTGGGATTTAATAAAAAATGTAGCCATACTGACAGGCAATCCAAAGGCGGAATTACGAAAGGAAGGCTCACGAACATTTTCAGAAAAGGTATATTTTGATATGGCAGAAAACCGGGTTACCTGGGAAGGCAGACCACACTGGCAACTCATCAGCAAAGAAACAAAAAGTTCGGAGAAATAAAGAGATGCGTTATATTCCAATTATTATTTCTCTTTTACTAACCCTTCCGTTAGTGTCCGTTTTTGCACAGAACACCAGGCAGGTCGAAATCTTTGCGCGTCATGGTGTATTAGAAGATGTCCCGGAAAATACGTTTGCAGCATTAGAAAGGGTTGCCGAGTTAGGCATCGATGGGATTGAAGTTGATATCCGGCAAACAAAAGATAATCAGCTTATATTGATGTGCGACGAAACGATCGATAGAACAACCGATGGGAAAGGGCGCGTTGACCAGTTGTTATATGCCGAGATACAACAGTATGATGCCGGCTCGTGGCGAGGCATTGCGTTCAGGAAAGAACGGGTGCCCTTACTTTCCGATGTCCTGAAATTTTGCAAAGTTAATGATCTCAAATTGATCCTGAATGCCAAACAAGCTTGTTTGGAAAAACAAGTGTTGAATCTTGTTAATGAGTCCGGGATGTCTTCGCAGGTATATTTATGGGGGACACTGAGGAATCTTAACACAGAAGATGCAGAATCCTATGGGAAAGAACTCGTTTTTGTATCGCCAGAGGAAATGACAGAAGAAAAAATTAATCGGATACACGAGGAAAAGAAATATGCACTCTCGGTCATACTTGAAAATGATGACAGAAAAGCGATAAAGGAGCGTATCAAGGTAGGAGTGGATGTTATCCTGGCAGATTATCCCTGTGTTGCCATGGATATCCTGAATATGAGAAGCCGGATAAATGTCAGGGAAAGACCGAGAAAAAGAGGTATTGCAGGTTCACCGCAAGACACAAACAATAATGCAGTATACCTTCAGGGACAAGTAAAAAATCTGGTAAAAACAATGGAGGATGCTGACTATGATAAAGCAAAGACTGCTGCTATGGCACTGATGGTGTTGCCGCAGAAGTATACGATACCCCCTCTTTTAAAACTTCTTGAAGATAGAAGACCACAGGTAAAACAAAACGCTGCCTGGGCACTCGGATTTTGCGGTGATGAGAGTGCAGCGGCATACACACAATCTCTCCTCAGAGACAAAAACACTGCGGTACGGAGAGAAGCAGTTCTTGCGTTGAAACGGCTAGGTGCTGCACAATCGGTTCCAGCGCTTGTAGAAACATTAAAGACCGAAACCGATCAGGATGTAAAATATGATATTGCACGGGCTTTAGGAACACTTGGAGACCAAAGTATTGTTTTCACATTAAGTACTCTACTTACGAAAGAAAAAAGCTGGCATGTGAAAAGTGGTTGTGTGGAGGCATTGGGTCATATTGGCAGCGATAAGGCTATGAATATCCTGGCTAAGATTTTGGTTACCGATGCCGGGGAAGATGCTGCATGGACACGAACGAAGGCGGCGTGGGCATTGGCTGCAATTGGTGAAAAATCCATCCCTTTGCTGACGCGCGCCCTGAACGACAATGAGGAAGTGACAAGACGCAGGGCGGGATGGGCGCTGGTAAAGATTGGCAGTCCGTCGGTAAAGGCATTAATCAGTTCATTGCGCGAAATTAACAAGCATACAAGGGAACGTGTGGCACAAACCCTTGGTTGGATTGATGACGAAAAGGCAGTTACTTCACTCATATGGGCACTCAAGGATAAAGAACCGTCTGTTGTGAGTGCCGCGGCATGGGCATTGGGCAGGATTGGCAATCCCAAAGCACTTTCTGCGCTCCAGGGTCTGGTCAACAACAAAAATGAAGATGTCCGGGAGAATGCGGTTGAGGCCATGGAAAGAATCGCGGCAAAAAAAGAAAAAACGGCCTATTATACAGAACCTGCACAAAAACCATAAAACATGGTTGATTAATGCGTAATTTTTCAATATTATAGTATTTTTTATTTGCATTAAAAATACTTAAGAAAGGTTTTGTTTTGATGAAACGCAGCCTTGTATATCTTGTGGGTGCAGGTCCGGGTGACCCACGGCTTATTACGGTAAAAGGCCTGGAATGTATAAAAAAAGCCGATGTAATTATATACGATTATCTGGTAAACGTAGACCTCCTCAAAGTCGCCAGGCCCGATGCAGAATTTATCTATGTCGGTAAACAGGGAGGTGCACATACCCTCGAACAAGACGAGATTAATCAACTGCTCGTGAAAAAGGCGCAGGAAGACAAAATAGTTACCCGGCTAAAGGGTGGCGATCCGTACGTCTTTGGACGCGGCGGAGAAGAGGCATTGGTACTCTATGAAAATCACGTACCTTTTGAGGTAGTTCCTGGCATTACTGCGGCTATTGCAACTCCTAATTATGCAGGTATCCCTGTTACCCATCGTGACTTTACCTCCACCTTTGGACTAATCACCGGGCATGAAGATCCCACAAAAGACGAAAGCTCGATCGATTGGGCAAAGATAAGCACCGGAATCGGTACGCTTGCATTTTATATGGGAATCAAAAACCTTCCGTATATTACCGGACAGCTCATGAAACACGGCCGTTCCAAAGATACCCCTGTTGCCGTAATCCGGTGGGGAACCACACCACAGCAAAAGACCGTGATAGGGACGCTGGGTACGATTGTCCAGAAGGCTAAGGACATCCGTCCGCCGGCAATTACCATAGTTGGTGAAGTGGTAAAACTGCGGGAACAACTCAACTGGTTTGAGACGAAACCATTATTCGGGAAGACGATTGTCGTGACGCGTTCGAGGGAGCAGGCGAGTGAGTTTGCAGATCAATTATACGAACATGGTGCACAGGTCATCGAATTTCCTACCATTGAGATTGCGAAACCGGATGCTGTTCAACCCCTGGATGAAGCTATTAATAACATCCAATCCTATGATTGGCTGGTCTTTACCAGTATCAACGGTGTTGATGCCTTTTTCCAGCGTCTGCTCGAACTGGGAAAGGATGTCCGTGATCTTAAGGGCATTAAGGTTTGTGCTATTGGTCCGGCAACGGAAGGTGGTATTGAAAAGTACCACATAAAGGTTGATTGCAAACCACCAAAGTTTGTTGCAGAGTCCGTTGTTGAAGAGTTAAAAAAGGTTACCGGTATAAGAGGCCAAAGATTTTTGCTGCCAAGGGCAGATATTGCCAGAAGCTTTCTCCCCGAAGAACTTCAAAAGTTGGGGGGAGAGGTGACCGATTTAGTAGCTTATAAGACCATCATGGCACAACCCAAAAATATCAATCTTGTTGACAAAATTAAAAACGGAGAAATTCATATTATTACGTTCACAAGCTCTTCAACCGTCAGGAATTTTGTGCAAATTGTTGGCGAGAAAAACATTGCTGAATTGAATGGGCACGTGCAGTTTGCCAGCATCGGCCCAATTACCACACAAACCGCAGAGGAGATGGGACTTCGCGTTACGATCAGGGCTGATGAATATACCATTCCTGGATTAGTCAGTGCTATCCTGGAAAGTACCACTTCTGCGGGGAAGAGACTTACAGAGACTTGATTAAAATCCACAATCGCAAATCCGAGGTCGTAGAAGCGGCAAGACCATTACATCCCTCACGATCCGCGACAGCATCAACCGAAAAAGAATTATGGGGGATAACGCATATACTCGTTTTAGGGTATAGATAACCCCCTTAAATCCCCCTAGCCCAACTTTCGCAGAAAGTTGGGCTAAATCATTCTGGGGCGAATCAGCAACTCCTGGGCCTGTCAAAACTGAACGCGTTAGAAGCAATACCTAAAATTGGTACACTCTCATTCGCCATCATCCCCTTCTTAACGTATCATTTTCACTTTGTACACAAACGTTGAACAAGGTGCAGTCTGATTTCACGCAATTTAGCCAAACCGGATGGTGGTCGACTACTTCTGATTACGACGTCTGAAATCGTAACCGCTTCTCGGGTGAGACTAGCCTTTTCAAAGATCCCTGCCGAAGGACAATGTACTACCCGGGCGGTGAAGATAACTGCCTGTTTTATCAGTTGCAAAGCATTAGAGCACAGACACCGATGGAAATCCGTATATAAGAGAAAAACAAGATCCATCCGTGCCGCTTTATACAGGTAGAGAATGCTTGGCCAATAGTGACCACATAATCGGCTTTGATGGCTGAGGTACAGGTAATAATGACTCCTGGACCAGCGATAGACGAACGATGGGATATCAGGATATCGCTTTTTTACATCCCCTATTACTATAAAGTTTGACCTTTCCATGGATCTATAATTAAAAGACATACTACCATTTACTTTGCGATATCCTATAAGAAACTCTTTTACTGCACGAAACTTATAGGATTCGGCAATACGAAGATAGAGATCGCGGTCTTCGCAACCTTGAGCATTTTGCTTGAAAAGTCGGGTGCTATAGCCACCAACTTTTTCAAAACACACGCGGCGAATCAAGGGCGCGCTAGAATTACCAATAATATTGATAAATATCAACGCCACAAAAACATCACCCTCTAGACGGGAAGCGATGTATCTACCTGTCAGTAGACCTCTTTCATCGATAGACACAGACCATGCGTAGACGAGCCCTGTACTTGGCTCTGCATGTAACATACAATCTACCTGTTTTTCAATTTTCCGAGGATACCAAATATCATCGGCATCAATAGGCGCTATAAACTCACCCCGGGACTTTTTAATAGCCAGGTTACGTGCTGCTGCGACTCCGGAATTTGATTGGCGCAAGAGTATAACGCGGTCATCATGCCGCATAATTGATTCCACAGTCTGTGCAGTTTTATCATGTGAGCCGTCATCAACTACAACAACCTCAATATTTTTGTAAGTTTGAGAGAGTACCGAATTCAAAGTTTGCAGAATATAAGCTTCCGCATTATACGCAGGAATAATAACCGATACCAGTGGCTTCATAGAACGGATGTTCACCCCAAGGTGAAAAATAAAAAGGCAGTAAAAGCCTTATATTTGTTGGTTTTTACGGCGAACAGGAAGTTTTTTTCTCGTGACTACCCGTATGTTCCGGCATGGCAAGACCTCCGGCAACTTTATCTGCAATGCCTCTAATAATTCACGTGATTGTTGTCGTGGACGCGGTATCTTCTGAC
Organism: Candidatus Brocadia sp.; assembly: GCA_021646415.1. NCBI lineage: Bacteria > Pseudomonadati > Planctomycetota > Candidatus Brocadiia > Candidatus Brocadiales > Candidatus Brocadiaceae > Candidatus Brocadia > Candidatus Brocadia sp. Next base: position 291,861 of record SOEU01000001.1, on the reverse strand, counting down.
AACGCGCATTTTGGCCCTTCACCTTCACTTCCATCGAACAAATGGTCGCCAATTGTTTGAGACCTTCCTCTACCGTCAGATCAAAACCCGCCCACGCATCGCGTAACCTTCGGATTACCATATATGCAAGCATTACCACAAACACATGCCCTCGCGTACTCTCCTCCTTTCTCACGTACACGGGACGAACCTCAAGATTCACCGTCTTGCACTCCCGAAACACCTTCTCTACCTCCGACAAGTCCTTGTATCGGTCGTGTACCAGATAGGTGTCCGCCTCGTTCTCCTTCAAGTCCGTCTTGATTGCATAGCATCCGTCAAGATACGATTCTTCCTTTACTGCCTCCTCGTCCCTCTCTATCTTCAGCGTCCCGGCTTCGTCTTTTATCTGTACCCACGTCTCATGCTTCAGTTTCTTGAGCCTTTCCTTTGCTGCGTCCAGCGCCTTCGCTACCGATGCCCTCGGATGCTCTCTCAAATATCCATTCTTCCTCTCGATGTATCTCTCCATACTCTGCAATTTTGATATGCGTGTCTTCGCCATCTCTTCCATCCTCGTCGGATTGCGCCTCAGAATATATCGAATCCCCCCATCCTTTATCTCGCAGAGCTTTTCTTCAAACAACCCTAATTGCAGAATCCCTTTTTTTATCAACGCCTCTATCTGCGGCTTGGTTATTGCCGTTATGTAATGAAATCCTTCCGGTAAACGTTCGATCTGCATCGTCTTGATCATCCCACGATCGCCTACGATCGTCACTTCTGCGCACCCAAACCGCTCTAATACCTTCCTTGCCTGAGACTCAAAGGTCTTTGTGTCCTGGGTATTACCACTAAAAACCTCCGTTGATACCGGCTCCCCAGATTCATCGCACAACATACCAATCACGATCTGTTTTTTCCCCTTCTTGCCGTCACGATTATACCCATATTCACCAAAATGATTCATCTCCCCCTCTAAATAACTGCTCGTCACGTTATATAAAAACAGCTTCGGCTTCTTGCCTCCCCGTCTTAACTTAAACAGCTTTCGCTCTATCTTTGCCTGATTCTCCGACAACCACAACAAATTATCGTACAGATTATTCTCGTCAAATCCATGCTTCATATCCAATACATCACCCGCTGCATGTACCTGCGCCAGCCTTACCGCCGAGAGTCTTGATCCCTGATCTATCACCCGCGCCATTACCTGCCACAGCGCCAGCTTCCCCTCAAAGTCCTTCCCCAATGCCTCCTCTATCCCTAATTCCTTTGCCACCTGGTACACACTCCAGACCGCCCCGACGGACAACCCCTCCTGGAGTTCCACCGATTCTGACAATGCACCCAATGCACTGAGATCCTCTTTGTGGCTGAGCGCAAGCCTTATCGCTTCTATCTCCTGGGGTGCGCAATTCGACAGATTTGCAATGGTGCGTTTCCTGACCTTTCCTTCCTCCCGATACGATTCTCGCAGAAGAATGGAACGATAGATTTTTTTGCCGGATTTTGATTTGTTTTCTACAATATGCATGTCCACCATTATATAGAGCATAACCGCTATTATCAAGTATAATATTTATTAATAGCAATATATTAGTGACTACATATTGTCAACCACTAACTGGCTACATATTTCATACTTGTGTATTTTGGCTGGGGTGAACATCCGATAGAAGGTATTACGTTTTGAAATAAAAATTCAAGTGATGGGTCGAATTGTCCTTTCTGAAATGGCTGGAAGCAGAAAATTGATTTTGACCAAAATTGTTTAGCATATTTAAGGTTTTTATTTTTATTACAATAGAGCGATCGGTTAATACTAACATAATTATTGGCTGTTAAATGAGTTTATGCATAATTTTTTTATTCATGTTCAAATATTTTCATAACTTGTGTTTTATCAATATATTATGATAGAATTTTCCTTGACTTCTATCCTTAAAACTGTTATCAATTGGACTCATAAGTAGGCCAAAACAAAGAAATGCCTTCTGGCGTTTACTCCGTGCTTACGAAGGGGATATGTTATTGAAGAGCTGTGTATGGCAACCCCCGTATAGTTTTGTGATAAAAGTCTGATCTATTTTGACAAAATCATTTTTCTATTTTACTAAAAATTTTAGGCAAAGCTGGTTTCGCTGCATTAGAACAATCATTCTGTTTGTTTGCCAGAAAATTTGAAATGAAAACAGATGCGGAAATTTTAGATTTAATTGACCAAAAGCTGCTTAATGAATAATCATAAAAAAACGCAACCATTAGTGTCCTCAATCATTATCTTTCTGAATGGTGAACAATTTATCGAAGAAGCGATTGCCAGCATCTTTGCCCAATCCTATGATAATTGGGAACTCCTGCTGGTGGATGACGGTTCTACGGATAGCAGTACCCTTATCGCCCAGAAACATGCCCAAAAATATCCTAAAAAGGTGTTCTATCTGGAACACGAGGGACATCAGAATAAGGGCATGAGCGCCTCCCGCAATTTAGGGATCAGTCAGGCAAAAGGTAAATATATTGGCTTTTTAGATGTCGATGATATTTGGCTACCTAAAAAACTGGAAGAGCAAGTGGCGTTACTGACATCATACAAAGAAGCAGCAATGGTTTATGGACGCACCCAAATATGGTACAGTTGGACTGGCAAGCCTGAAGATCATCAACGCGATTATTTTTATAATTTGGGTGTGCAGCCCAATTCTTTGGTCAATCCGCCAAAGTTGTTATTACTCCTGATACTAAATAAATGTCAAACCCCTACTACCTGCAATGCTTTAATACGACGTGAGGTATTTGAGCAAATTGGCAAATTTGAAGATGTCTTTCACACCATGTATGAAGACCAGGTCTTTTTTTCCAAGGTGCTATTACAAAAACCTGTGTTTGTTGCAGGTCAATGTTGGGCAAGATATCGCCAACATTTTCAGAGTTGCAGCGAACAAACAGAAAATCAAAAATATTATCTGACCAGAAGGCCCTTTTTAAACTGGCTGGGCAATTATTTATCAAAACAACAGGTGAAAGACCAGGAGATTTGGCAGGTTTTCCAGCGGGAAATGTGGCAATGCAAACATCCGCTATTATTCTCTTTGTTGGACAGGGTAAAATATCGTTTAAATTCCATTCGTAAAAGATATTTGATGCTATAAGTTCATACCTGATATGGGCGATCGGCTCGTTGTTTAGACGCTGATTTGATAAATCGAAACAGTTTAGTTTTTTGAAAGATGAGTTGTGCTTTTTAAGTCCCTATAGGGACGTGAGGCAATAGGCAGGCAATTTATTGCCTGTGTTAAGAGAAAGATAAAAATAAGCCCTGTAGGGGCGAATGAAGATTATGGATACAAAATCGTCTCAATCGTCCCTACGGGACTGTATTTCTCTTTGATAAAAATACAGGCAATAAATTGCCTGCCTATGAGCAATTTGCCCCTCCGGGGCGAAATCAGCACAAGGCTTTGCCTTGATAGTTTTTCAAAAAACGAAAGTGTTACGATAAATCTTACCGCTCACACGGGAGCGGTCCATTTGGTGCAAGATTCAGGTCATAGCATCAGCACCAATACTCGTTCCCAAACTCCTGTTTGGGAACACACTTCCAGAAAAACTGAGTTTCTCTGCCATTACGCTCCCAAACGGAGTTTGGGAGCGAGCAGTTTACAGATATTTTTCAAATAACTAAATTGTTACAAGAATAGGTTACTGATACCTCCACTTCAACAATTGCTTTTCAAATTCTTCTCCATTCCAATCAAGTACTTCGAAACGTGGCAGCTGAAAGCTGTCAGTTTTTGAAGATATAACGCCCGCCTTCGTAGAGCAGGCGCAGGAAAATCCTGCTTCTTTGACCAGCGCAATCGTCTCTGCTGTATAATCGCCATAGGGATAGGAGAAACTGGCTACAGGGTTTTTCAGAAGGTCGTCTAAATAGGCTTTACTTTGTAAAATTTCATGCTGCTGAAAAGCAATTGGTTGTGCAGGAAGAGAAGCATGCGTGACTGAGTGTGCGCCAACCTCAAACAGATTTCCTTTGCCGAATAATTTTATTTCTTCCGGAAGCAGTAAGCGGTGGGTTGATCGTGCACTTGGTTCGGCTCCTACCCATGTAATCAATTGATTCAGTACGTCTTGTTGCTCATTCTCATCCAGAGGCTTGAGTAAGTTCCATAGTACATAATAGATTTCATGGCGAATACTTGGTGCTTTTTCCCATGCCCGCCATGAGTTATTCTGGTGAACAATATCTTCATTGTATTGAACGTCTTTGCTCAAATGCCATTCGTATATTTTGCCCCTGATAGAAAGTTCGAGTGTTTCTGGCAATCTGACGGGCTGCAGGATCAGGCGGTCAAGTTCATCCCACCAAAACTCGCGATGCCGCTCAATACACCCTGTCGTAAGAAAGAAGGTTGCAGGGGTGTCATACCGTTCTAATAAAGGTTTTGCCGTGTGGAGATTATCAGCATAGCCATCGTCAAAGGTTATAATCACAGATCGCCTGGGAATTTTACCGCGTCGAAGATAATGTGCCAGTTGATCGAGTCGTAACGTGCGGGCACATTTTTGTAAAACCTCCAGATGCTCCGAGAAATGCTGGGGAGTCACACAGAGTGACCAAGGGTCGGTTTTTATGTCAGTAATACGGTGATACATCAAAACGAGAGAACTAGACACTAATCGTTTCTTCAGTATTTGTAATCCTTTTTTTATTCTTGTAGTACCCGGTAATTTCACCATATAGATCATCATTTTATTGCTCTGACGGTAATTAAAAGCTCGTAATCAGGATCATAGTAATCCAGTTCATTTGTCTGCAATTCCTGTAAAGCCAATCCGTGTAAAAATGCTGTAGTGGCAAACACATTTCCAAATGCCCGAACCGAAACGTTTTCCTCTGGAAAAACCTCTCCGAATATCCTTTGTGCGGATAGGGCAGTGAAACTCCAGCACCAATATTTGTTCCATTGATCAATACTGATCTGACTTATACCGGGGAAAGTAGCCAACACTACACCTCCCGGTTTCAGGATGCGGTATATTGTTTGAAGCGCTGCCTGAAAATTATAGATAATATGCAATGTTTGCGTCAGAATCATACAGTCAAAAATCTCTGATGGGATATGCTCTGCGGATGTCAAGTCTCCAACGATAGTTGTTCCGGGAGTGCTGCCTAAGACATTAAGCACATCCCTGATAGTAACATTAATACCACCATATTTCTTTGTATATGAATCATCCCCGATTTCAAGCACCCGGCCCCTTATATGGTTTGCATTACTTGCAAGAAAATTTTCAATATAGTAACGATCTATAGCTGTCCCTCGGTCAAATCCAAACTCGCGGCTGATAGGTGTCAGACGTCTTAAGCTTCCAAAATCAATCATTTTCCGCGAAGAACGTTGTTTGTTATTGTTTTTTAGTACCTGTGATTTCTGTTCAAAAAAAATCCCAGTCGAGCGTTTCGATATTCGTTTCACAAATTGCTTCATCCTTTTCAAAGGATAGAAATCGCCTTTAAGCAACTGGTACATATACGGGTGGTGATATGGCCATAGCTTCCTTTGCAGGACATTTACAAGTCTGGCATCTTTGATTCCTTGTTCAGATAAATATCTTTCCAGCCAGGTCAGGAATTTAAAACGCGCCGGATTCTGGCGTAAAGGATGATATTCACCTGTTTTTATCGCGATGGAGGAACTTGACTCCGGATGCTGACGGTATTTGTCCCAGCAGCCATTATCAACAAACACCCATGCCTTACTACAGATTTTTGCCAGAAAAACCTGGTCTTCGTAAAGGAAACTGATAGCTTCTTCAAAACCGCCGACCTCTTTCATTATCTTGCTACGAATAAGGAGGGCGCAAATGCAAGGCACAATGCCTCCGTCCTTTAAAAAGAGGGTGAGCAGTTCAAGAGGTTTAAATAATGTCTTTGGCGTAACGCCTAGTTTTCCAAAGTAATCACGGTGAGCATCATGCGAATTCCCTGTCCAGCTAAACCAGTATAATGTGGGGCCATATACCATAGCAACATCTGGCTGTGATTCTAAAATTGCAACCTGACGCTGCAGCTTTTCGGGCAAATAAACGTCATCCGCATCAAGAAGTGCGATATAATCACCTCTTGCATGCATAAAACCCAGATTGCGGGAAATGCTTTTCCCCCGATTCTGATGATTGTCGTGCTCGCAATAACGTATTTTGGCAGGGCATTGTTCTGAATACTGTCTGGCAATGGCTGTACTGTCATCAGTAGAACCATCATCGATCAGCAGCAGTTCCCAATTATCATATGTTTGGGCAAGAACGCTTTCTATGGCTTCCCGTAAGAATTTCTCCTCATTTAAAAAAATAGTGATTACAGAAACAAGTGGCTTGGGATTCATTTTATTTTCCATACTATTAAAGTACGAACATTACAAAGCAAATCATGAAACACTACTTTTCCCTTTTTGTAGTTAGTGCAATCTAGCTTCGTGGTGTCGAGTGGTTCTATCGGGAATCATAGCCAATTTCTGTTTGTTCTTGGCATGTTCAAAGATATTAATGCAATCCCACGAGACTTCATTTTCGCATACAGAGTTTTGAAATGCTTTTTAGCATTGGTTTCATAGCCCATCTTTTTTTACCCTGACGGCTCAAAAAAACAGCGCTACACAGTTTCTGTATTAACGGTTTAAGACCAGACGTCATACATAATGCTTCCTGCAAAAATGAACTAACTGGCGGATCGTTCGGTGACTTTTGTGCAGCAGTTTTAGCATCCCAAAAAAAAGCCCGTCTTTAAAATAATCAAAACGGCGATACAAACTTGGATCGGTGGCATGCTTCAGTATCAAATGCTTTACGTATAAAGTGGCTCGGCGAGTCAACCCTGCCGTTCCAGTTTGCATTTCCAATGCCTCCAAGAAGGTTTTTAATTGGTATTCACATCTGGACCAGACTCGATACCACTCGCTACGAGGTCTAGCGGCAGAAACAATTGTATGGGTAAACAGGCATGAAGCAACTTCATTGGCATTCAGATCAGGACATCGCTCATCCTTTAGCATCTCCAATAATGATCGAGCGTCCTTTTCACCGCCAATAAGATACCCCGCACAAGCATAAAGCAAGTCATATTTATTCTTTGTCAATTTATCTCTTGGTAGCCCATTTGGATATACAGGATGGGAATAAGGTACTCGGAGATCCGGGCCATGACCTCGGTTCAACACTTTTATACCATCCACCAAAAGTTGGTGACCATTGCGGCTAAGGGAGTCCGGTCTCATCCGATAGCCAGCCAAAATCTCATTGACTGCACCAAAGCGAATGCCAGTTCGTGCTATACGTTGGAAAAGATCCCAATCTTCACAACTGCGATGTGAATTCTCAAAACAGCCGTGCAACTCTACCAATGACCGAGAGATAATGAAGGTATGAACAACCGAGACACAATACTGGGCGAATGCCACAAATAAATCTCCCTCCAGATTCGCAAAACGGGGAAAGACATGCTCGCCATCGGGTGTGACATAGGTCCAACCACAGTAAACAACTTTCAAACCAGGGTCAACCTTTAGTGCACTGGTTAGTCGATTGAGATGTTGTGGAAAAATCCAATCGTCAGCATCTAAAAACAGTAACCAGTTATATCGGGCATGCGTGATTCCACTGTTGCGAGCTCCGGATAGTCCTTGGTTAGTTTGTTTAATAATTCTGAAGCGGCTATCTTTTTCTATAAATTTATTGACGATAACAGAAGTATCGTCCGTTGACCCATCATCGACTATAATTGCCTCCCACTCTGTGAAGGTCTGATCAAGAAGAGATTGAAGTGTATCCGCGATTGTCCCTGCTGCATTGTAAGCTGGTATAATAACAGATACTTTCATATACAAAATCTTTCCAAAAATTGTTATCCATTGAAAAGCTTATTTAACTCATTAACCACTTCTCTGCAAACGGGGTCCTTGAGACTTTCTATGCTTAATTGCACGGCGGTAACTGGCCTCTTGCAATATGCCTACCGAATCAGTATTATATTTCTCAAGAAGACGGTTGCGTGCTGATCGTCCCGACCTCATGCGCATTTGAGTATTATTCAACAACTCTATTACAGCCTGAGCAATTTTCTGCGGGCTACGAGGCGGAACAATTCGACCTGCATTACCGTAATCGAGCATCTCAGCCATACCACCGGCATTGCTGCCAACTATTCCTCTTGCTGCAGCCATTGATTCTAGGCACACACAGGGAAAGTTTTCCCACAAACTTGGGAAAACACACACATCGGTATCTGCCAATATGTCTGGAATAACATCGGAAGGAGCATGTCCAGTAAACTCTACAGACCTATTATTATTTTGTAACATCATTTCCAGGTATTGCCTCATGTCCAGGTTCGGATGGGGAGAAGGTTCTGCAGAACCGACGAATCGGAACTTTGCATCTGGATAATGATCTAAAATAAGTGGAATTGCCCTTGCCAGGTCAAGAACACCTTTTCTCATTTCAAGCCTGCCGATGAATGTGACGATTTTCGTATGAGTTTCTACAGGTATCTTCAGAAGTCTCTCTGAGGGTATATATGGGTAAGGAACATGGCTTATCTTCATTTTATTTAAACGCCATTTCCTGATCAGTATGTTTCCCAGCTCCAGAGATGGAGAGGCTATTTCATCAGCATCAAGCGCGTGCGATTGCTCAATTTTATCCATTTGTAAAACGTGTAAACGATGGGCTGCTGTTCTCGGTGCATAACCCCATGCAGGTACAACTCCTTTGAGGAATGAAGCAGCATAAAGACATATCTTCTTAAGCAAGGAGGTTTCATATTCATAATAATTTAGTTTTAACAATAAAATTGATGGGGTGTGAAGTTTGAGCACGAATGGGATATCTGGAACGAAGCAGACTGCTTCTCTTGCATCAGCAACACAGTCAGGCCCTTCAAGTACATCAAATTGAATTATTTTATGCCGTTGAGCGAAGAGTTGTCCAATTGGTTTAGCAAAGGTAAATTGATTTTTTACATTAATCCGGTGAACTAGCAGGCATTCTTCGTTCTCAGTTCCGGTACGATGGGGACTACCTGCAAACACCTCTACATGATGACCACGCCGACTAAGCATCATCGCAGCCTGATGAACGTAAGTAGCAATACCTCCGTACGCAGTATCTGGAGGGTATTCATAGCTAATAAACGCAATATTCATATGCTTTTCTAAAAATATTGTGATACTATAACTAAGAGCTTCACATCCTTTTCATTCACAACGCTATATATCATCATTTCAAGATTTCAAGGTTTTACAGCCCGCACCGTAATTACAATTTGATATAGTGGATCATTGTAGACAAGTTCTTCTGGTCTTAAATCAGTTGCCTTCAATCCATGCATTAAGGCAACTGATGCCAAGACGTTTCCAAAAGACTCCACTGTAAGGTGAGAAACAGGAAATACCTCTTCGAATAATCGTCGTGCCGATAGCGCTGTAAAAGACCATAATCTTTTTTTGGATTGTTCATCTTTTCCCTTTTTGCTGATACCCGGAAGCGTTACGAGCAAGACACCACCAGGCTTCAGGATGCGATAGAGGGTAATTAATGCCTCTTTCATTTCATAAATGCATTGCAATTCCTGTGGAAAGATGATGCAGTCATACGTATTCGATGGTACGTGATCGGCATTGTTCAGTTCTATTGTATTATTATGAATGTTGGCAATGGTATCATTTAAGGAAAGGACATCTTTTTTTTTGACGTTAGTGCCTCCAAAACTTGTTGCGTAACCAAATCTTCCGATTTCGAGTACACAGCCATGTATATCAGTGGAGTAACTGGCAAGAAACTCTTCAATAAGGTAGTTGTCAATAGCAGTATTACAGTTATTGACACATTCATTATAGAAAGGTGTCAATCGGCGCAGATCGCCAAACCTTATCTGGCCTATTGATGGGATGCAGACAAGAGACTCTTGTATCGTGAAAAACCGTTGCAGGACTGTGGCAGGAAGCACATGCTTTAAAACCTTTTGAATGGCATATTCCGTCCTTTTAATTATATAATGAATGAATATACTTGGCATATATCGGAGCAAAGCGATCATTCGCTGAAATGCATACATTCTTTCGCCACGTATAGATAATTGCTTCTTTATCTCTCTGATCAGAGGAAAACCATAAGACTCGGCATAATGTTTTATCCCCATATGATAAGCTTCGACGTACTGCTTATTTTCATTCACATACTTCCACTGCGATTGAAGGACGGTCAATACAGATCGCAGCATCAATTCATTATTCTTTGACATATTAGAGCCGTGTTGCCAGTATTCTGCAACTACATTATCATTGAAATAAATCGGATAATTTCTGGCAATGCGGAGATAGAGGTCGTAATCCTCACAGGCATTCAGAGAGGTATCAAATCCTCCGACAGATTTCAATACATCGCACCGGTACATTACCGAAGCATGCATTTCAATATAATTTCGATACAAAAGAGCATGGTAATGATTATTGTGATTACAGTACTGTCTGAGATACTTAATTTGCCGAAACCGGGAAGTACCAATATCTTGATTAAATAATCCATCGGCTTTAATACGTCTGTGAGATCCAAAAACAAAAGCACATTCAGGGTGCTTCCGGTAACAGTTCAAACCTGATTCAACCGCAATAGGTAAAAGACGGTCGTCGGCATCGAGAAAAACCATATAGTGTCCTCTGCCCTCACGGATACCTGTGTTCCGTGCCGCTGAAAGACCCTGGTTTTTTTGCCTTATGTAGCGAACACCCGAAAATCCAAAAGCGACCTCAAGAGTATGATCTGAGGAACCATCATCCACCACAATAATTTCGATATTGTTGTAAGTCTGATTTAACGCACTTTTTATTGCTTCGCCAAGGAAATCAGATTGGTTATAACAGGGAATGACTATCGAGACCAGAGGTATTTCCCGACTTTTTTGGTCACTATTTTTCGGATTGCTTGAAGGTATGTGATAGTTGTTGTGATAAAACATCATGCCGTCCTGATATTAGTCTTTATTCGCTTGTACTTGAAGCAGGTAAAACTTCACACCAGACAAACATCCCTGAATTTCCTGCAGAAACGTTTTGTGTCTTTCCTTCATATTTCCGAAAATTCCATTTAAAAAATTACAATACAATCCATTCAACATCTAAATTAGTTCTCCCAGATTGTAGGCCGTCTTTTCTAATTTTCAGGCTTACTCTTTCTACCCATGCATATATCTCATGCGTTTCCTCCTCCATTATTGCAAAGCTAAAGAATACAATATCTTCGTTAATTGGAAACTTGACAAACTTCAGTCGATACTCCGTTTGCTTTACAGAAGACTGTGATATTGCACCAGACCTACAAAACGGGGCATGAAATAGCATGGAGCCATCAAAACCATATATGACGAGATCGATGTATAAATTTCTCGGCACCAGATTTTCTGACAAACGGTATTTAATTGAAAAATAAAAATCATCACCTGTATTGACAATGTGTACTTTGTTGCCGTGCATGTCTAGAAAATCAATTGTCTCTATATTGATCTTATTCGTTTTGAATTCCTCTCGCGAAAAAATCGAGTTGCTATTCTCTTTTAGCGTTTTTTCAGCTATGTCTGCAGTGTATCTTGAGATAGCCTCACTGGGGTTCCCACAAAATTCATTGTATCCGGATCTTAAATAAAGCACGGACGTTGACTGTTGGGCTATAATTGGCATGTAGTGAGAAACAAGAATAAACGCCGTTCCTTTTTTTCTTAACGAACTCAATGCATTGAAGCATTTTGCCTGGAAATTCATGTCGCCAACTGAGAGAACCTCGTCCAGGATTAATACATCGGGGTCCAGCACACTTGCTACCGCAAAACCAAGCCTAACAGCCATGCCAGAACTATAACTTTGAACAGGGGCATCGATGAACTCCCCAATGTCCGCAAAATCGATGATCCGGTCCAATTTTTCATTTATCTCACGATTACTCAAACCCAAAATCGATGCATTTACATAGATGTTTTCCCTTCCCGTAAGGATAGGATTGAAGCCTGCGCCTAACGCTATTAGTGCGCCAACCTGGCCGCGTATTTCTATGCGTCCATTGTCCGGCTTGATTAAACCGTTGAGCATGCGCAGCAGCGTTGTCTTGCCCGCTCCGTTGGAACCGACCAGCCCCAGGCATTCGCCGCGCCTAAGTTCGAAACTGACATCCTTCACCGCCCAGAATTCGTTCGGGCGCAGTTCACCGTTGCCACCATGACGCTTTCCGAGTATCTCCTTTCCTAAATCCTTCATGCCATACCATAATGATCGCTTGAGGCTGCGGCAAAACTTCTTTGAAACGTTTTCGACTTTAACAAGAATTTCGCTCATGGCATTCAGGAACTCATACGTTCAATCAGAATAGGCATGGACAACCGGTATATTACCCATACGAACAGCAACAATAAAATGGCGATAATGTTGACCGACGCGAAATAGCCAAGGTATTCCGGCGAAAAATTGGTCAGCCAGTCGCGAGTCGTGAGAATGATCGGCGTGAGGGGATTAATCCGGAACAGGTCCGCCGCCCAGCCTTCCTTAGGCATGGGAAAGACAACCGGCGTAACGTACATCAGAAACTGCATCATCAGCGGCAGGGCGCGGCCGATGTCGGTATAGAGCATGCCGACGGGCATTATAAGAAGGCCTATCGACGTACCGATCAGCACCAGCGACAGGACGCCAAGCGGGAACAGCAGCAAGGACCATCCCGGGTAAATGCCCAGAATGATCAGCGCGACAATCAGGATAACGATCTTGATTGTCGCGTTGAAGAGCGTCTGGTAGATGCCTGAAACGATGAGCGCCTCGCGGGGGAAATTGAGCTTGGATAGCATACCCTTGGCCGCGTTGATCTGGCGAAGCGGGGCATTCATCGAGTCCATCAGAATTGCCCATAGCATGGTGCCGGTAAACACATAAACGGTATAAGGCAGTGCGGTTTCTCGCACCACAATGATGCCAGTCTTGCTTAGAAATATCCAGGTCAGGGTATTCGCCAGCGGTAGGATGAACGCCCACAGGATGCCGAGAAACGCCTGACGGTAATGAGCACAAATATCCCTCACTGCCAGACGCCACGATAACTCCCGGCTCGCGGCAAGGTCGCCAAGCATCTCCCGTATCATTTTCAACGGGTTACGCAAGGACGAGTCAGGTGTATAGACTGTGACGCGCGCTTCTGTCATCGTAAAGACCGCCAAACCATTTTCCCTTGTTTGGACTCTTCGCAATGCAAGAGATTCTTCATGCTAACGCCTAAGCACACCATAACTGTATCCTCCATAACATTATCGCAGCCTAAAAACTTTAAGCGAAATTACTGTTAAAACGTATTTCTTAACCTTTTGTCCGAAGAAATACTCCGTTTATATGGAAAACAGCGCTTTTTCAGTTAAAATTCACGAAAAAATCACACAATCAGGACACACTGTCCTTACCCGCATTTTTATATGCTTCGTTTCTCAGATATTTTTAATCCTCACTTGCGCAGATTTTAGCCGTCGGGTCCATTCCCATGTCGCAAAAAATTCTTTCAGTCAACATTGAACCTTTATAGCGAATAGTAAAATCGCAGTGCACAAGGTGATAGATCAGCGGATTGCTGTTGCAGAATTTTAAAAATTATTACGCCTCAAGCATCTCCACATTTGCCCGTGGAACAACGGCCGTGGAACCATCGGGGAATTCGATTTCAAGGGTTCGTACCGTGGCCTCGGTTTCTATCTTTTTGGGAGAAAAGGGGAGTGACTTGATCTTGCCGATCTTTCCAAAATAGGGTACACGGATGACCCTTACTGTGTCGCCGGCTTCCATACCTCTGTCAATTGGTTTATCTATTTCTTCTTTTCCGGACAGTTCGCTTGTCTTATAGGGTATAATAATCTCAGGTCTTACCACGCCCGCCCGAATCTGGGTGGCACCATTAATGGAGGTTTTAGCGCCTGAGCGAGATTTTAAAAGCTCGAAGGTTTTTTGGGCCATTTGTATTTGACCAAAACCTTCGGTAATGATGAGTGTAATACCGATTTCTTCTGAACCCGTAATGGCTACACCAAGGTCGTATCCAAGCAACTTCCTGAGACCTTCATCGTCAAGCCCGCCAACAACGATGCCTTTTACTCCAATCTTTCTTGCCTTGTCAATTGCATGGTGTTGGATAAACGCGCCTCCCACAATAATTTTATCTTTATGAATGGGCAGTATGTGGTCGGCAGTAAGCATCTCATCTGACTTATTAACAGCAATTATGAGTTCACCCACAGTTTCACCGCCCACCCCAAATATGCCCTGGATAAAGGTCGAAGTTGTCTCCATAACTACGCCCTCTTTTTCCATGACCTCTGTGACCGTGCCGTCTACATAAGCGAATACTTGTATTGGTTTTGGAGGTTCTCGCAGGAGGACTTGTCCTGTTACCGTGGATATGGTTTCAATCGTACCTGTGATGGGTGAGAGCAAGACGGTTTTTAATAGCTTGACCCATGGTTTGGTTTCGGCGATAATTTCGTCCTTCTGGACAGGGTCGCCTTCCTTCTTCAGCATGTATTCCCTGAGATCCTTGGGCTGGATGCCTAACCGGTTCACGGCATTGATGGCGTGTACCTTACCAGGCAGATGTGTCCTGGCCACAACATCCTCTGCCCTGAGAACTTCACCCTTTTTGACGACAACGTCACCCAATAAGGGCAGGATACGCTGGCTCGTGACCTTTGTCCTTTCGGCTATGCGTAAACCCGGTGTATAAGCGTGTGTCATAGGTACAACTAAAAATCTTATTGATAAAATATGTCAAGTTAAAAAGCAACCATAAATAAACAGTTTAAACAGTTCAATCTGTTTAAACGGCTTTGTCAATCTGTGTCATCTGTGAAATCTGTGGTTTCTTAATTGTTTTTTTATTCTGGATATGCATCAATGGCCTTTGCCCATCGTTGTACCTGTTCCACCCTTAATGCCTTATCCTTTGCTAATGTTATGGGTCTTCCACGGGTATCAATTACTACTCCCACAACTCCCCCAAAAACTTTCTTTATCAGAGGCTTGCCCTTTCCAGCACCGACATCTATATTTTTTACCGGGAGAACCTCAATTTCGGCCGTTTGACCGGTGTTGAGCGGCAAAACACAGAGATCTCCGTATGGAAGAGAGCCTTCTGTCTGTTTACCGTCAGGCATCGTTATCTTGTATGAGATGCATTTTTCTCCGTGTTTCCCAACACCCCCCTTAACGAGGGAAACGCACGTACCCAGATGAATCAAACAGTCCTTTTCAAAGACCTCTGTTGCAGCCTGTTCATTCACGGTCGAAAGGACACCCAGGTGCGGCATCATGAAAATACTATCAACGGCGAGCCTTGTGATGCCTTCGGGCTGGAATGCGTCAATCATCATAAGCATTGCCTGTGACCTGCGTGGTGCATGGGAGAGCACACCCCCGCTGCCTACCAACAGGTCTAGCGCTAGCATATCTATGAGTGTTTCACCGGTAATTTCCTGTTTAAACGCCTCAGAAATGTCGCGCTCCCTCTGTACTCCTCTCAGCCCCACAGCAAGGGACTTGTGCTGTTCAAAAGACAATCGCAGGGCTTCCCGCGATATGGCCTGCTCAACTTTTAACTCTTCCAATGTCTGTGGTATCGTTGTGGGACGGATCATCTTGTTCTTAATCCTGTTCCGGAGGTCAGATTCGTCGATATCAAATGGCACCCACCTGAGAATATTTTCAAGCCCGGCCTCGGCCAGCACATTGGAAATACTATAACTCATTCCGAGGTTGGCACTCACGGTACGGTTAAAGATTTCGCCATATACAGAAAAGACGTCCGTGGTGGCACCGCCAATGTCTACACCCACCACAGTAATATTGTCTTTTTTGGCAATGGTCTGCATAATGAGGCCGACGGCACCGGGTGTAGGCATAATCGGTGCTCCCGTCCATGACATAAGTTTTTTGTAGCCGGGAGCATGAGCCATGACATGTTCAAGAAAAAGTTTCTGGATTTCCTGTCGTGCCGGGAAGAGATTTTCCCGCTCAAGTGTGGGTCGGATATTTTCCGTTATATTGAGGGAACTCTTTTTGCTCAAAATTTCTTTAATTTTTTCCCGGGCATCTTTATTACCAGCATAGATGACAGGAAGTTGAAAGGTCATGCCGAGCCGGGGTTTTGGGTTAGCGGCAGAGATATATTCAGCCAGCTCTACCACATGGGTAACCGTTCCTCCGTCAGTCCCACCTGAAAGAAGGATCATGTCCGGTCTTAGATGCCGAATACGGTCGATCTTTTCGTGCGGGAGACGCTGGTCGTTGGATGCAATGACGTCCATAACGATTGCGCCTGCACCGAGTGCGGCACGCTGGGCGCTTTCGGCCGTCATGGTCTTTACGGCCCCTGCTACCATCATCTGTAGCCCTCCGCCGGCACTGCTTGTGGAAACATAAATATCTACTCCCACATTTCCCTGGGCAGGTGTTATAATCTTTTCACCGTCTAAAATCTTTCGGCCAGAAAGTTCTTCGACTTCTGCGAATGCATTTAAGACGCCACGGGTTACATCCTCAAAAGGGGCTTCCACAGTGGTGGGCGATTCCCCACGAAAGGTCTGGCGGTACATCCCGTCCTTTTTTTCAATCAGGATGGCCTTGGTGGTTGTACTCCCACAATCTGTGGCAATAATAACGTTCAAATCTCGATCCTCTTTTTGTAAGAGCCCACCGCAAAGGTGCAAAGCTTTAAAAACAATTGATAATTCTTTTGTTTCATTGAAAAATGCGCTTTCCTCTGTTATTATCTACATGTTGTCTCTTCCTTTGTGCCCTTTGCGTCTTTGCGGTAAATATCTATCTTTTCTAACTCCTCAATAATTTTTTTTATCCCTTCCCTCTTTTCAAGTATACCCTGGAGGAGATCATATTCTGCCGGTGTGAAGAAAAAGGTTAAAAATGGTCTGAAGAATACCATCATCTGGCTTCCAATATAATTGAGTGGTTGTGCACATTCAAGAAACATTGTGGCTGGAACTGTGAGTCTCCTTTTTTTGATTACCGCTACCAGTTTCAGGATGAGGGCCAATTCCTGTTCGTTCAATGCTCTATTTTTATGAGACGTTCCCATACTAAAGGCATGCTTGAACTCCTGGCGGATAGATTGCCCGTTTACTTTTGGGAAATGTGAAAATATTTTTGACAGTAAATTTTGTAAATACATGACGTCAGGGAATCTTATCAAAGTGATAGCATTTTTGTCAAAATTAAAATAGTTTTCACTCTCCAGAGAATTTTTCAGTATTGCAGTGTCGCATCCGTTCGAAAAAACTTGACAAATTAGATACATGAACCTTATAATTCTAACATCCCTGAAATTGAAGAATTAGAACATAGAATCACAAGGCTTGAGGCCCTTTTGGAAGACGTCCTTAAAGAAAGAATCACCCAAATTGCCTCAAGACTAGATCAAATATACGAAAAAACTGAACGTGACAAAACAGAGATACTTACAAAGGCAGAAAAAGACAAGACAGAGATACTGATAAAAACAGAAAAGGACAAGCGAGAAATCATTTATTGGATGGTGGGATTAAATCTTGGCTTTTTAACCCTCACCATTATGGCTCTCTGGGCAATTCTGTCTTTTGCATTAAGACGATGAATGTTTTCCCACACGATATTTGAAAGGAGAAATAGTTCATGCCATACAGGGCATGGTTCCAGTGCATATCAGGATGTAATGAAAAATACGAACTGAACGAGATTATCTACCAGTGCAAGAAGTGCGGAGACTTGCTGGAGGTCAAGCACGATATGGATAAACTCCACAAGCACTCCCCGGAACATTGGAAGAGATTGTTCGACGAACGATATAGACGCAGCAAGTGGCCATACGGGAGTTCTGTCTGGGGCAAGAAGGAATGGGTTTGTCCCAATGTCGACAACAAGAACGTAGTCTCCTTATACGAAGGCGGCAGCAACCTCTTTTGGGCTGAACGACTGGGAAAAGAGGTCGGTCTCGAAGATTTATGGATTAAGCAGTGTGGCAATGCCCATACAGGCTCTTTTAAAGATCTCGGTATGACCGTGCTGGTTTCTATGGTTAAGCAAATGATAGCCGAGGGAAAGAATATTCCCGCTGTTGCCTGCGCTTCCACAGGAGATACTTCTGCTGCATTGGCGTCGTATTGTGCCGCTGCAGGCATTCTTGCCATAGTATTTCTGCCAAAGAACAAGGTATCGCATGCTCAACTTATCCAGCCCATTGCCAATGGGGCACTTACTTTATCGCTGGATACCGATTTTGATGGATGCATGAAGCTGGTAAGAGAGATCTGCAGTAAAAACAATATCTACTTAGCCAACTCCATGAATTCCCTCCGCATTGAAGGTCAAAAAACAGTAAGCATCGAAATAGTCCAGCAGTTCGATTGGGAAGTGCCCGATGTTGTAATAGTTCCAGGAGGGAATTTGGGCAATACCGCAGCACTGGGAAAAGGCTTTCACATGATGAAGGAACTGGGCTTGATCGATAGGTTGCCTCGCATCGTGTGTGCGCAGGCAGCCAAGGCCAATCCCCTTTATCTTAGTTATCTGAAGGACTTTAAAGAATTTACACCGGTGAAGGCACAAAAGACCCTTGCCAATGCTATCCAGATAGGTGACCCGGTTAGTTATAAAAAGGCTATCAACGTTTTAAAGGTCTTCAATGGCATTGTAGAGCAGGCAACAGAAGATGAATTGGCTAATGCCTCTGCACAAGCGGACAGAACTGGCCTGTTCAGTTGTCCGCATACGGGAGTAGCCCTGGCAGTGTTAATAAAATTGCTGGAGAAAAAGGCGATAAGACGTGACGAAAAGGTCGTTGTTATTTCTACTGCACATGGCTTGAAATTCCCGGAATTTAAGATAAACTATCACGAAAATAAACTGGAAGAAGTAATCCCGCGCTTTGCCAACCTTCCTGTAGAAGTTTCGCCCCGGTATGATGATGTAAGGACAGCTATCTACAGGAAACTTGAACAAATGTCTTTATAGCATCTCATTCCGGCTGCAGGAGTGGTGTTCTATTTTTCATGCCTCTTTGTTCAAAACAGCTTGCAGAAACATTTTATTTTCACTGAAAAATGCATAAGATTAAATTCCTTGACAAAAAATAGGCTATACTTATAATAATTTTTCAAGGTGAAGGTATCTTGGAATAATACCTTTTTGAGAAGTACAGGATTCCTTTCCTGAAAGTTTTTTCGGGGTTGTTTGAGGAGAAGAGTATTATGAATCATTTTAAGACAATGGTATTATTAATCGCCTTAACACTATTACTTGTTTGGGTGGGTAATGCGTTCGGTGGTCGTCAAGGTGCGGTCTTTGCCTTTGCCATTGCCATGGGTATGAATTTTTTTAGTTACTGGTTTAGCGACAAGATCGTTTTGAAGATGTACGGTGCCAGGGAGGTTTCAGAGCAGGAGTCACCAACCTATAGTGGAATCGTTAGGGAATTAACCATGAATGCAGGATTACCTATGCCCAGAATGTATATTATCCCGACGAATGCCATGAATGCCTTTGCCACGGGCAGAAATCCCAGTCATGCCGCAGTGGCAGTTACCGAGGGGATGCTTAACTCTCTGAAACGCGAAGAACTGAAAGGAGTTTTAGGGCATGAATTATCTCATATTCGGAACCGGGATATACTCATATCTACTATTGTTGCAACAGTTGCTGGCGCTATTATGATGCTTGCAAATATGGCACGATGGGCAGCCATTTTTGGGGGATATGGCGGAAGGGATGAAGAAGATAACAGGGGGGGAGGTCTCGCAATGTTATTGGTAGCCATTGTGGCCCCCATTGCTGCACTCATAATCCAGATGGCGATTTCCCGTTCGCGGGAGTATGCAGCCGATAAAGGGGGGGCATTACTAACAGGAAATCCACTGGGGCTGGCTAACGCCCTTGAGAAACTGCAACAGGCATCAATGACCAGGCCTATCGATGCAAGCACGGCTACGGCACATCTGTTTATTGTGAATCCATTAAGCGGTCGTTCATTTGTTACACTCTTTAGTACTCATCCACCAATCGAAGAACGGATCAAGAGGCTCAGGGCGATGGCCTGAAAAAGGCTATTCGATAATACATTCACCGTGGCAGCGATTCTCTGCGACGGGTTATAAAGCCGCCAACATTTCGGAGACCGGTTTAATATCTATGCTGAAAGTGCTTGGTGTCTTCTTGTCTTAAGTAGCTTGGACTATTATTGCAACGTGTGTATTTACAAAGAGAGTAATTTACTTGGAGGAAGATGAATGGTGCACTATACTTGTGATATGTGCGGAAGACCATTACTGGCAGATGAAGACATTCGCTATGTGGTGAAAATCGAGGTATATACCGCATGCGATGCTATGGAGATGGATGACGATGAAGATATGGATGAAGAGATCTGGGAAAGGGAAGAAGAAACCGAAAAACAGGATTGCGCATCGAATCCCGCTGAATCATTAGAGGATGGAGAATATAAGACCTTTCGTTTTGATTTGTGCATCAAATGTCATAAAAAATATTTACAAGACCCTTTATTTTTAAAATCGTGGAACAGAACAAGATTTTCAGAAAATTAGAATCCGTTTTACCAATCCTTCGAGTGATAATCATCCACAGTTGCTTTCGTTTTCTGAAAAAGTACGACGAAGCACACTGCAATGCGAAAAACAACCTATGGGAATGACAATAACAGAGAAGATCATTGCTGCACATGCGGGTCTCAAGGAAGTACATCCTGGACAATTTGTTTACGCAGATGTGGATATCTGCCTGGGCAATGATATTACAGCCCCAATCGCTATTGAAGAATTTGAAAAGACAGGAATCAAAGAGGTCTTTGATCCGGAAAAGATTGTTTTGGTTCCTGACCACTTTACCCCCAATAAGGATATCAAGTCCGCACAACAATCAAAGTCACTCCGCGTCTTTGCTGAAAAACATCATTTAAAACATTATTTTGAAATTGGCCGGATGGGGATAGAACACGCCCTGCTTCCCGAAAAAGGGATTGTGGCACCCGGAGACCTTGTGATAGGAGCCGATTCTCATACGTGTACCTATGGTGCGCTCGGGGCATTTTCAACGGGTGTCGGGAGCACTGACCTTGCTGCATGTTTTGCTACGGGGAAGGTGTGGCTCAAGGTGCCTGAATCGATGAAATTCGTTTTTCACGGCAGGGTGAAAAATTGGACATCCGGAAAGGATTTAATCCTCTATACGATTGGAAAGATCGGTGTGGATGGCGCACTGTATAAAGCGATGGAGTTTACCGGCAGCGCCATATCAAATTTGCCAATGGACGATCGTTTTGCCATGTGTAACATGGCAATTGAGGCTGGGGCAAAAAGCGGCATAATTTCACCTGACAAAAACACCGAAGATTATGTAAAGGGTAGGGTAACAAAAAAACATGTGATGTACCAAAGTGATCCCGGGTGTAATTATACAAAAACGTACGAATTCAATGCTGAAGAAATTTCTCCTCAAATAGCACTTCCCAGTTTACCTGAAAACACAAAACCTGTGGAAGAGGTTTCGGGAATTAAGGTTGATCAGGTAGTTATCGGTTCTTGCACCAATGGAAGAATTTCGGATCTCAGGATAGCAGCCAAAATCCTCAAAGGAAAAAAGGCGCACCCTTCCATTCGGCTTATTATTATTCCAGCCACCCAGGATATTTATAGACAGGCATTACAGGATGGCTTGATTGAAATATTTATAGATGCCGAGGCGGTAGTTTCTACCCCAACCTGTGGTCCATGCCTCGGCGGTCATATGGGAATTTTGGCAGAAGGGGAACGGGCATTATCTACGACCAACCGTAATTTTGTTGGTCGGATGGGGCATCCCAAAAGTGAGATATATCTTTGCAGTCCTGCAGTCGCTGCAGCATCTGCAATCACAGGAAGGATTACACCGCCTGATGAGGTAGCAAAGAATTAACCCCTGGCGTTATTGTTGAAGAAAATGCGATTGTTATTAAATTCATGGAAAGAGTGAGCAAAACTATGTCTCAAAAAAAATATATCGGACTCGACATCGGTTCTGTAAGCATAAAGGCGGTATTGATCAACGAACGCAAAGAGATCCTGGAAGACCACTATGTTCGTTCGCACGGCCAATCAGTAGAAACATTCCTCCTGGTACTGAGAGATATATTTAATCGCACCCATATTGATGATATTGACGGCATAGCTATTACAGGGTCTGGTGGGAAACTGATATCCGAATTAATGAACATTGCCTTTATCAACGAGGTCGTTGCTCATAGCCAGGCAACGACAACCTTGCACCCGGAAGCACGCACCATTATAGAAATCGGTGGTGAGGATTCAAAGCTTATGCTCATCGAGAAGGATACGTCCACAGGGCATATCAAGGTTTCTGATTTTTCAATGAATACCATGTGTGCGGCAGGTACGGGTTCGTTTTTGGATCAGCAGGCTACAAGGCTTGGTATCGCGATAGAAAAAGAATTTGGAGAACTTGCGCTGAAATCCAAGAACCCGCCACGTATTGCTGGTCGTTGCAGTGTATTTGCCAAGACGGATATGATCCATCTGCAGCAAGAAGGTACCCCGGTGCATGATATTGTAGCCGGCCTTTGTTATGCCATGGCCAGAAACTTTAAGAGCAACATCGGGAAAGGGAAGGAGTTTTTTAAACCTATTGTCTTCCAGGGTGGTGTGGCAGCAAACGTTGGCATGATCAAGGCATTCGAGGATATTTTGGAACTCAAACCCGGCGAACTGGTCATACCAAAATATTTTAATGTGATGGGGGCTATCGGTACGGTATTTACCATAACGGATAAAGGAATTCAGTCGCCCTTCCGGGGATTAAAAGATGTTGAAGAATACCTGAGAAGCCGTAGCGCAAAAGCATCGAGCCTTGAACCCCTTCGATCGGATAATTACAAAATAGTTGACAAGATACACCCGGTTGTTGGTGATGAAAAGATCGAGGCGTATGTTGGGGTTGATGTAGGCTCGATCAGCACAAATATTGTTGTTGTCGACAAACAGAAAAATGTCCTGTCGAGACGTTATCTCATGACTGCAGGAAGACCGCTGGAGGCCGTGAAGCAAGGTCTCTATGAGGTAGGTCTGGAAATCGGAGATAAGGTGGTTGTCTGTGGCGCCGGGACCACAGGTTCCGGGCGTTATCTAACAGGAGACTTTATCGGTGCCGATATTGCAAAGAATGAAATCACCGCCCACGCCACTGCAGCAGCGAACGTTGATAAAAATGTGGATACCATTTTTGAAATCGGCGGGCAGGATTCCAAGTTTATACGGTTAGAAAACGGGGCCATTGTGGATTTTGCAATGAATAAAGTCTGTGCCGCCGGTACTGGTTCATTCCTGGAAGAACAGGCTGAAAAACTTAGCGTAAGTATCAAAGGGGAATTTAGCAAACGGGCACTTTCGTCGTGCTGTCCCTCCCATCTTGGTGAACGATGCACCGTTTTCATGGAATCCGACCTGAACCATCATCAGCAGCGCGGAACGTCCAAGGACGACCTGCTCGCAGGCCTGAGTTATTCTGTGGTGTTGAACTTTATCAACAGGGTTGTAGAGGATAGAAAGATCGGAAATACAATTTTTTTCCAGGGGGGAGTTGCCGCCAATCACGGTGTAAAGGCGGCGTTCGAAAAAGTAACAGGGAGAAAGATCATTGTTCCTCCTCATCATGACATTATGGGGGCTATCGGGTCTGCCATTATTGCTATGGAAGAAAGGACCTGGGAGAAATCCAGGTTTAAGGGGTTCGATCTCCGGCACAAGAGGTACGACCTGTCTTCCTTTGTTTGCAAGGATTGTTCGAATATTTGTGAGATTAGAAAAGTTACTATCGAAGGAGAAAACCCGCTTCATTACGGAAGTCGTTGTGGAAAATTTGACGACGAAAGGTCTTTGAAAAAGGGAAGGCACTTACCTAGACTTTTTCGCGAGAGAAAGGATGCGCTCTTCAATACCTATAAGAAAAACAACCCGGATCAGCCAATAGGAAAAAAGATCGGGATACCACAGGTATCTACCTTCCACGACCTCTACCCCATGTGGAAGGCGTTCTTCGTCGAGTTAGGTTTTGATCTTATTACCTCAAGCGATACCAATAAAGATATTATCTATAACGGTGTGGAAGTAATTACCGCAGAGACCTGTTTCCCTATCAAGGTTGCGCATGGACATGTGATTGATATGTTAAACAGAGATATCGATTATCTGTTTTTGCCCAGCGTTGTCAATTTGACGCATAGCAGCCCACGATTCACGCATTCATATGCATGTCCTTACGTGCAGTGCATACCATATCTCGTCCGTTCGGCCATTGACTTTAAGGAAAAGAAGTTTGAGGTCTTATCTCCGGTCATTCATTTCGAATACGGAGAGGAGTATGTGGATAAGACCCTGCGTCAAATCGCAAAAAGTGTTGGAATGACCGGAGGGGTTGTCGAAGTGGCCATAAAGTCGGCGCATGAGGCACTGCAAGCTTTTCATAAAACCCTGGAGGCACGGGGAAAAGAGATTCTGGAAAATTTAGGAGAAAATGAAAAGGCATTCGTGCTGATAAGCCGTTCCTACAATGGTTGTGATACGGGTATGAACCTTGGCCTTCCTGAAAAATTGCGTGATTTAGGCGTTTTGACAATCCCGCTGGACTTTTTGAAACTTGACATTGAAGAAATATCTCATGATTATCCGAATATGTACTGGAAGACCGGACAAAAATTTCTTGCAGCGGCCAGGATAATCGCCAGGGATAAAAGGCTTTATCCCTTATATATTACCAACTTTGGCTGTGGTCCAGACTCGTTTATAACCAAGTTCTTTACCAAGGAATTGGCAGGAAAACCCTGTTTGACTATAGAAATTGACGAGCACAGTTCTGACGTTGGTGCAATAACCCGATGCGAGGCATTTATTGATAGCCTTAAAAATGTTAAACCTGTCACTGATAGAAAAAAATTAAGAGACGATGTTCCGGTTCGGAACGTGAAGGAAAAAAAGAAACGCACGATTTACATTCCTTATATGTGTGACCACGGCAGGATGATTGCCGCCTCCATGAGGGCCAATGGTGTGCTGGCAGAGGCCTTACCTATGGCAAATAAGCAGTCGATTGATATTGGACGAAAGTTTACTTCGGGAAAGGAATGCTATCCCGCTATTCTTACAACCGGGGATATTGTGAAAAAGGCTATGAGCCCAGACTTTGACCCTGAGGCCAGTGCCTTCTTTATGGCTACGGCATCCGGTCCTTGTCGGTTTGGTCAATACAATAAATTTCAGCGTATGGTATTGGATGAACTCGGATTTCCCCATGTACCTCTCTACACAATGGATCAGGGAGAAAACTATGACGAGGATACAAAGAGCCTTGGCACGCATTTCCGTAAGCTGGCGTGGAACGGCATTATGTACATCGATCTCCTGCAAAAATTACAAAGGGAAACGAGACCGTACGAACTACAGAAAGGTGAGGCGGATACTCTTTACGAAAACTTCGTGAAAAAGGCAGAATTGGCACTCGAAAAACATCAGGATTTGGTTAAATTTGCACGGGAAGCGAATATTGCCTTTGCAAACGTAAAAATTGACCGAAGCAAACCCAGACCATTAATCGGCGTCATTGGAGAAACCTATGTACGTTGCAATGAGTTCGCAAACAACTTTCTTGCAAGAAACATCGAACGGCTGGGTGGGGAAGTATTTATCCCGCCTTTTGCCGAATGGATTAATTATATTGCACACTGCCGCAGAGAATCGTGCCTCTTTGAAAAGGATTATAAGGGACTTTTGGGTGAGATTATCTCTGATATTGTCCAGAGATACGATGCCTACAAACTTACAAAGGTGTTTAAAGGCAGAATCAGGCATTTTCTGAAAGACGCGCCCATTAAAGAACTCATCAGGAAGGGGAAACCGTATATTGACGATTCCTACAAAGGTGACCCGGTACTCAGTATGGGCAAGGTAATTGAATATGTTGAGGAAGGATTTGACGGTATCGTTAACGTAATTCCATTCCACTGCATGCCTGGTACAGTGGTGAATGGCGTGCTTGAAAGGTTTCAGAAAGATTTTTACGGTATGCCTTGTTTAAAGTTATCTTTTGATGGTCAGGAGCAGACGAATGAGGAAACACGTTTAGAGGCTTTTATGCACCAGGCATATCAAAGGATGGAAGGGAAAGTAAATTCCAAAAAACACGGCAAGATAAGCCGTAGACAAAAAAGCGACGTATGCAGTAGACCGATGGCAGTAGGCAAAGGGTGATAATTTATACCATAACGACATAAATGTGCCGCACTGGAAAAAAGGAAAATAAAAATGGAAGAATTTACGGTGTGCACAATTATTTATGACGCTTGAATAATATTTTAGGATTCAAGGCAAGGAGCATGTTGCATGTGCCATTACAAACTAACGAGGTTATGATGAAAGGTAAATGCTGGAAGTTTGGAAATAATGTTAATACAGATGAGATTGTCCCGGCACGGTATCTGAATACCACTGACACAAAAGAGCTGGCTGCCCACTGTATGGAAGATGCTGATCCAGATTTTGTGAAAAAGGCCAAGCGAGGTGATGCTATAGTGGCTGGTGATAATTTCGGATGTGGTTCATCCCGTGAGCATGCACCAATTGCCATCAAAGCAGCGGGGATTTCCTGTGTTATTGCAAAGTCCTTTGCCCGTATCTTCTTTAGAAATGCCATCAATATCGGGTTGCCTATTTTTGAATGTCCTGCGGCTGCTGAGCAGATTCAGGAAGGTGATGAAATAGAAATCAACCTTGCAGCGGGAGAAATCCTCGATCACACTTCAACAAAAAGATTTAAATTTGAGCCTTTTCCCCCGGAGATGCAGGAGATTATCAGGGCCGGGGGATTAATGAATTTTGTAAAAAAGAAGATGAACGCTTGATAAATCGCAAAAACCAAATTCGAAGTTCCAAATACAATTCAATGACCGGGGCAAGGGCAGAATTGGAAGCTTATTTGTAATATATCTGTTATTAGTATCTTCCAACAATATTTCCGATATTTTTAGCAAAAATATGAATACAATTAACCCTGTCAGGGTTTTAAACCCTGACAGGGCTGATTCACGAATTTCCTGTTTCGAATTTTGTCTTTTCCGACGTATTCAGGTTAGGAAGCGAAGAGACTAAGTTTTTTATCTTATTTCAGTTAGTAACCATTGCTATGCAAACCTTAGAAATCACCAAGGATATTCATTGGGTCGGGGTATTAAATGCTACTCTCAGGGTATTCGATGCGGTATTTCAAACTCGATTCGGAAGCACATACAACTCTTACCTCATCCAGGCTGATAAACCCACACTTATCGATTGCGTTCATGAGAAATTTACTCAGGAGTATTTAGAAAAACTCCGTTCGCTAATCAACTTCAAGGATATTTGTTACATCGTGGTAAATCACACAGAAATGGATCATTCGGGTGCGTTACATATCCTGTTGAAAGAGGCCCCGAATGCCCAAATCCTATCCACAAAGACAGCAGCCCTTTTTTTGAAAAATATTATTCACACGGATGTAAAAGGAAAGGCAGTGGAAGATGGTGAATGTATCAGCCTGGGTAATAAACAACTGAAGTTTATCCATGCACCTTTCTGGCATTGGCCGGATACCATGTTTACATATTTGGAAGACGATCACATATTGTTTCCCTGCGATGGTTTTGCAACCCATTTTTGTGATGAACGACTTTTTGACGATAGGGTAGACCCCTTTTTTGAAGATTTTCAGTTCTATTATGAGCACGTAATGGGCCCTTACAGGAAAAAAATCCTTGAGGCAATCGAAAAGATTAAAAACCTTAATATCCGTTTAATTGCCCCAAGTCACGGCCCTATCCTTCGGACCGATCCGTGGAAATACATTAATGCCTATAAAGACTGGAGCACACCCCGAAAGAACCCCAATAAAAAGCTGATATTGATCATATATGCGTCCATGTACGGAAACACAAGGAAAATGGCGGAGGCAGTAGCCAAAGGGGCGTCTACGATGAATACCGAAGTCAAACTGATAGACGCTGCTACTGTATCGCCTGAATTTATGCGGTGTGAGATTGAATCTGCCGACGGTATCTTGATGGGTTCATCGACGATAAATGGAGATGCATTAAAGCCTTTATGGGATGTCATGAATGTTATGTTTAGTGTTAACGTAAAGCTTAAGAAATGTGCAACCTTTGGCACTTATGGATGGAGCGGAGAGGCAACACGGCTCATGGAAGACCGGCTGAAAGGTCTCAAACTCAATGTTGTCCAACCTCCGGTGAAGGTTCTTTTTACCCCTTCAGAGGAAGACTTGAAAAAGTGTTCTATCTTCGGATATGACTTTGCCCAGTCCTTGATGAGCAGTTCAACTACGTAAAACAGAAAAAAATATCCATAAATAGAAAATCAAAGATGTATTATCAATACCTGCCTGATATTGCCTAATATGTAGAAACGCCCCGATGGGGCATCTTTGAAGCCACAACAAACAGCGTAAGGAAGAAATTTTGCTGGGACGTTTCAAGCATATCAAATGAGGACCAAAAAAGGCGTTGCAGCGAGATGAGACGCCTCACGGGAATGAGACGTCCCGCCGGGACGTCTCTACGATAATATTACCGACCCTCTTGCAAGCATATAAAGAAATTGCTGGGCATATCCCGCATACCTGCCAAAATATGTTATGCCAAAATCCTGCAGCTGCTGATTAGAAACCTCCTGATTTTTGAAATAGAGTTTTTGAAGAATCTTCTTCATCCAGGTATCAATGGGAAATGCCTCGGTAAAACCCAGGGAAAACAGAAGGACACAATCGGCAATCTTATCTCCAACACCGGGAATCTGCTTCAGAGCCCTCTTCGCCTCAATATAGGGAAGGCCCTTTAATGACAGTAAAAAGGCTTCGCTAACGGAATCATTGACGGCTTTAATGTATCTTGCCCGGAAACCCGTCTTTGCAAGGAGAATCCGCTCAAAGTCATTTAGCGTGCCAGGATTGGGAAACGAATACCATTCAAATCCTTTCATTTTATTACTTTTCCCAAAGAATTGTGACAGTATTTCCAGATTTAATTTTATCTTGGATATATTTGCCGCCGAAGAGCAAAGAAATGATATTAAGCATTCCCAGGGGTCTTGCCGGACAATGCGCAAACCGTAATGTCTTCTGATTGCCTCGCCAATGTGTGTATCCTTAGTTATCTGTGTCAAAATACTGGTATAGGGCTCGTCAAGGGCAAAATAATGCATCAGGAATTTCTGGTCTATGCCCTGGAATTCCAGATGATTCATGGACTGCCGGACACGAAAGATGCGGTCTCTTACAGTAACATAATACCAGTCTTCCATCCTGGATACCCGAAACAGTTGCCCGCATAGGAGTGTGGATTCGAGGTTGAAATCTTTTACGCGGATTTTTGGCAAAGTGTATCCTTACTTATCAAAAAGGGTTCTTTCGTGAAAAGTTCGTAATGTGTAAATTCTTCTATGTCCTTAATTATAAAAGCGGAAATGAAAAATCAATAAGCAAAATGTATGTTATCTGAAAAATAAATTCATATAGATGCGGAACACAGAATGGTTGTTTAAATATAAATCAATAATTGCAAGATCTTGTGGTAATTTATGGCGGCAAGTCTATCGCTTTTTCATAAATAATTTAAATCATGAGTAATTATTCCGATTATGTATGGTATCCCGACATGTATGTTTATAGATACCTGACACTAATTTGTGCTCATAATAAAACCAATTGTTTAGATAAGATTTTTAATCAGAGGTAGTACGTGAGCTGGGAAAGCAAATCGTAGCCGAGTTTGTAGGATGTGAAAAGACGGTGCAATTGTTAACGGAATACGGAGTGGATTATGCCCAGGGGTATCATATTGGCCGACCACGGGCAATGTCTGAGATATAAAACGGGGCAAAAGGCAGTCTTAATTCTCTTTACCACCATGCAATTAATCCCATTCAAGTGTTAAGGTATTATCGTTATTGAATACTACCCGTGTCCCAAACCGTTTACCCTCCCTGTTCAAGATGTCTCTGAGCCATACGGTATCGGGAGTCGATGTCCGATTCACTTTAAAATGTTTAATTTGTGTTGGTGTCATTTGGAAACGAATGAGCTTTCCGTTCGATGGCTCCGTATATGCAAAATACATCAAACCCAAATCACCCCTGAAGAATTCATAACCACTGATACCTTCATAATCATTGAGAAAATCACCGCAGCCATGGATGATAGGTCTGTTCTGATAAACCTCTATTCCTTTTACATGGTGTGAAGAATGTCCGTGAATGATATCAATTCCTGCATAATCAATGAGCATATGAGCGAATTGTATTTGTTCGTGAGGGATTTCATACCCCCAATTATCTCCCCAGTGAATTGAGGCGATTACAATGTCTCTTCGTTGTTTTACTTTCTGCACTTGTTCTCTGATATGCCAGACGGTAGTGTCCGACAAATCTTTTAGGAGATTCACACCGGGTTTGTCTCTCCGAGCAGCCCATTCTAAAGGTATTCCGCTTGTTTCTGATCCAAACGAGAAAAAGATTACTCTTCCTTTTCCTTTCACTTCTAACAATGCCGGGGTCTCTGCCTCTTTCAGATTGTTACCTGCCCCTGCAGTTTTCACATGAGCTTTCTTCAATGTTTCAATGGTCTCTGCGAGACCCGCATACCCCCAATCAAGGGTGTGATTGTTTGCAAGGGAACAGCAATCAATCCGGGCCGCAGTTATACAGGGAATATTGAGGGGATTCATCCTGTAGTGTACAGGCTTGCCTTTCCAATAGTCATTGCTCTTTGTTATACTTGTCTCCAGATTAATTATTTTCAAATCCGGCGCAATTCGTTCCAGCGCGCTGAGGGCGTCTCCCCAGATAGAGGAGAAACTAACGGGGTATGGAATCCGGCCGCTTTCCCTCTCTGCTAGTTCCAGATATCCCCTGGCGTTTTTCATGTATGATTCGTGGAGAAGGGGATTGCCAGGATAAGGCAATACCTGATCTATGCCTCTTCCCGTCATTACATCACCGCACATAAATATACTAATGGTATCGGACATTTTCCCTCGTTTTTATAAATTTCGGGATGTTTATTGTCAGCATTTTGTGTTAAAATGTTCGGCTATAATTACCTGTTTCAGGAGAGAGTATATCATATATTTCTTGTTATGTTGAATATTATTTGTACGGTTAGTTTGCTCAGGCCTATAACATTTATAGTCAAGCGACAAATAAGCCCGAGTAGGGTGCGTCCAACGCATCAAAACAATCTTAATTATTGTCGCCGACTATAGAATGTTCCCGCCCGAACAAGCCGG
Organism: Candidatus Brocadia sp.; assembly: GCA_021646415.1. Taxonomy (NCBI): domain Bacteria; kingdom Pseudomonadati; phylum Planctomycetota; class Candidatus Brocadiia; order Candidatus Brocadiales; family Candidatus Brocadiaceae; genus Candidatus Brocadia; species Candidatus Brocadia sp. Next base: position 260,433 of record SOEU01000001.1, on the reverse strand, counting down.
AAGTGAAAAATGGAAGGTGAAAAATGCAAATTGCAACGTAGGGGCAGGGTGACCCCGCCCCTATCTTTTTCATTGAATTTTTGCTAAGAATGTCAAAATTATTCTGGGAAGATACAATGCACTTCAGAGCCATACTCTTTGACCTCGATGGCACGCTTCTTGACACCCTGGAAGACCTGGGTAATGCCGCAAATCGTGTTCTAAAGAAAAACGGATTTCCCATGCATGATATGGCTGCATATCGCTCTATGGTTGGTGATGGTGCGGTTGTGCTTATACGACGTGTTCTCCCGGAGGACAAGCGGAATGATGAAACCATCCGTGCCTGCGTTCAGTCGTTCCGCGAGGAATATGGACGAGGATGGAAGATAAAAACAAGACCCTACGATGGAGTGACTGAAATGCTCGATGCGCTGGCGGTGCATGGCATGAAAATGGCGGTACTGTCAAACAAGCCGGACGATTTTACAAAGCGGTGTGTAGCTGAATTCCTGTCAGATTGGACATTTGACATGGTTCTGGGACAGAGTGACTCTACACCCCTCAAGCCGGATCCCGCAGGTGCAAAAGAGATAGCTAAATGCATGAATATCCCGCCCTCCAAGTTTATCTATCTCGGAGATACTGCCATCGACATGAAGACTGCCGTAGCAGCTGGCATGTTCCCGGTGGGGGCACTTTGGGGATTTCGTACGGAAAAAGAGTTACGGGAAAATGGCGCGCAGGTACTCATCAAAAAACCTCAAGAAATTCTGAATCTCCTGGCATGACCGTTTACCCTGTGTTCACAGGGAGTAAATACGGGATAAAGGGGAAAAACAGGAAGGGATGACACCTACCGTGTGCAAAGAGTAAAGCTTAAATTAAGTTGTCTTTGGCAGCAATTTTTGGATACACGGTAAATGCTGTTAAAAACAACCCCCTTGCCCCCTAGTTTATTAAGGGGGATTTCCTCAAGCCCCACTTAACAAAGGGAGATGCAGGGTGCTGTGTTTTTTCTGGAATTTATTACAACCTTCTTCGCTGGTTCAATCGTCCCCGATTGAACCGAAACATTTGGCATGATTCCTTATCACAGCACAAGTCCAGGCCTCAGGTGTCATTCAAACTATATGGTTCAATCTGCAAGATTGAACCAGCGTTGGTATTTAATTAGGCCTTCGGCGACTTAAAATATCTATTTTCGCAATGCCAGTCCACCCCCTTCACCCCCGCCAGCGGGGGATAGTTGTTTGTCCCTCTCAGTGAGGGAATTAATGGGGGAAGAAATTTTTGTTTAAAATTCCTTGGCATTTAAACAATATCTCCCGTAGACATATCATAAATCCATCCGAGGTCTGCAGGGTTATACTCAAAGAGTTCTTTTCTGTCAAAAAAGATACCGATCTCTTTTTCGGCAGAGGCAGGAGAATCTGAACCGTGAATCAAATTAAAACGGTTGCTAACGGCATAATCTCCGCGAATGGTGCCTGGTTCTGCCTTTGAGCCAAAGGTGGCACCCATCATTTTTCTCACAATTTCTATGGCGTTCTTTCCTTTCAGCACCATAACGATTACGGGTGCAGAGGATGTATATCTGACCAACGGCTCAAAAAAATCCTTACCTTCATGTACATCATAGTGTTTTCTCGCCATATCCTCTGAGATTCGGGTCATTTTAAGCCCCACGATCTGAAATCCCTTTTCCTCAAACCGTGATATGATTTTTCCCAGCAAGCGACGCTGAACGGCATCTGGTTTTAATATAATCAAAGTCTTTTCCATAAGATTTTATTCCTTTCTTTTGAGCTTTCTGACATAAAGCTCCCTTACCAGGAGGAAGAAATTTTGATAGTCGGAACTCTTGTAGTCTGGAAATGTCCACGGGAACGATTCGTATTTTCCCCTGCGATAATTAAGGGTTACTTCAGCATAGATGCCATCGTACAAATAGACACGATGTGAAAAATCCTTTGTGGAAGCCAGGATAAGCCTGCTTTCATTTATGTAACCAGGGTCAATATTGATGGGACGTTTCACAGCATATTGTTTTGAAGAGGCAAAGAATTCTTCCAGGGTATTAGTCTGTACTTTGATGGCAGCAATCTCATCGGGCGAAATGAGTTTTTCAAAACTATAAAATTGCCTCTGAATTTCCTTGCCCATTTCCCCCGTATAATAATCTGTAAAATGAAAGGGTAGTATGTCACTTTTCAGATCTATCGGGCCAAAATATCCTTCCAGTGTTTTGCCAATCTCCCTGAGGATTTCGGGAATACTTGTCAGTATGCCAATAAGTAAATTTACCGGCTTTGGTTTGGAGATTAGGCCCAAGATAGTTACAAGTTGATAATTACAAAATAACTACAAAATTCTTATACTTACGGTTTCGACAGCACTTCAAGCAGGTGCTTGATCTTCGATCTAACTTCATCAGGCGGAGTCAGGAATGTTTCGCCACTTTTCCTTAATTTTATCTCAAGCTCTTTCGTTTCAACGAATTTCTTGCCGATAACTATTTTTATCGGGATACCAATCAGGTCGGCGTCTTTAAATTTGACACCAGGCCTCTGGTCCCGATCGTCCAGCAATACCTCAATGCCTGCAATATTCGTGAGATCGTCGTAAATGTGATTTGCCATTTGCATGCTGGCGGCATCGTTGACATTGACGGGGATGATAATAACCTTGTATGGGGCTAGCGCAATTGGCCATATGATACCATTTTCATCATGCGACCTTTCAATAAGGGCGGCAATAATACGATTCACCCCGATCCCGTAACAGCCCATAATCATGGATTTTTCCTTACCGTTGGTATCGAGGAACTTTGCCTTGAGGGCATCGCTGTATTTCGTGCCTAGTTTGAAGACATGTCCGATTTCGATACCCTGTGAGATGTCGATCTCGTGATTACATTTCGGGCACCTATCCCCTCTGGTTACATAGCGAACATCGGCAACACGGTCGATTATAAAATCCCTTTCAGGATTTACATGTAACAAATGGACGTCTGATTTGTTGGCGCCCGTAACAAAATTGCGAAGTATGGATACGGCCTGATCGGCTATGATTTTTATCTGAAGACCTACGGGACCTGCAAACCCTACACGCGCACCGGTGACATGTTCGATGGTGGTATGGTCTGCAAGCGCAACGGTTTCCTGGCCAAGCAGCTTTGTTAACTTGGTCTCATTGACCTCATGGTCACCTCTCAGGAGAACAGCAACTGGCTGGCCATCCGAGATATAAATCATTGTTTTAACCAACTGGCCTGGATTTACCTTTAAAAAGTCGCTAACTTCCTGGATAGTATGCTTATTGGGCGTGGAAATCTCCTTAATCGGTTGCAGGGTTATGTTATTTTCTCGCGGGATGGGGGCAGCTTCAGCCCGCTCACGATTGGCGCTGTAACCGCATTTTAAACATCGGATGAGCACATCCTCACCCACATGACTGGGGACCATAAACTCATGGGAGACGTCGCCACCCATAGCGCCAGAGTCCGCCTCACAGACAATGTAGTCAAGACCGCACCGGTCAAAAATGCGGCAGTAGGCGTCGTACATGGATTTATAACTCCTGTTGAGTCCCTCATAATCCAGGTCAAAGCTATAGGCATCCTTCATAATAAATTCCTTGCTGCGCAGAACTCCGAACCGGGGTCTCGTTTCATCGCGGAATTTGGTTTGAATTTGATAGAGCGTGATGGGGAGTTGTCGATAGGAATTAATCTCGTTTCTTACGATGTCCGTAATAATTTCTTCATGAGTAGGACCCAGTGCGGTCGTTTTGCCATGCCGGTCTTCGAAGGTGATCAAGTCGTCACCAAATATGTTCAAGCGGCCACTCTCTTCCAGGAGATTTAAAGGCTGAAGCGCGGGAAGGAATACCTCAACGGCCCCCGCCCGGTTCATTTCTTCCCGCACAATATCAATAACTTTATTCAAGACCAGCGTGCCTAAGGGCAAATACGCGTAAGCGCCTGCCGTGATCCGTCGGATAAGCCCGGCACGGATCATGAGTTTATGGCTGTCAATTTCTGCCTCTGATGGGCTTTCCTTCAGTGTGGGAATCAGTGTTTGCGACCATTTCATCTGTAATGTATTCCTTAAAAGAATTGGTGTAATATTAATAATGAACGACGTAAATAAGTTGCTATATAAACGTCATTGTGATCACTTTCGCTTACCTCAGTGTAAACTCGAAGCAATCCCATCTTTGAGATCAACACAGGCTTATAACTTCGCAATGACAATTTTCATTTGTAGTTACTTTAACTGTTAGTATTAAAAAGCAAAAAAACATTATAATTCTTTGTATCATGCTTTCAAGAACTAAATGATTGATTGGGAAATAATCGGTAAGGGGTGTATCAAAAAGTATTATAGATCAAAATCAGCCTCTTAAGGATGCGAATGAATAATCCTTAAAAACCTGCGGCCAGTAGCTTTTTTTATTTGTTCAATCGCATCGATATATTTGTAATGGGAAGGAATATCTTTTTCATGGGATAAAGTAGATAGTTGCAATATTAGTTTATCCTGGTCGGATGAATTAAGCATAAGAGAAATATTTCCTAATGCCACGGTCGCGCTCTCACAAACATAAGCATCCTCGTCTTTTAGCAATCCGATCAACGCCTCGACTGCCTTCTCTGACTTTATCTCCCCTAATGCCTCGGCTGCGCGCATACGAACACGAGCATCCTCGTCTTTTAGCAATCCGATCAACGCCTCAACTGCCTTCTCTGACTTTATCTCCCTTAATGCCTCGGCTGCGTCCCCACGAACATAAGCATACTCGTCTTGCAATAATCCGATCCATTTAGTTTCAACCTCTGTATCAGCTATTTTTACCAATACATCTCTTGCTTTAAAGTTGTGGATCTCCTTAAACAAACCATCTATCAATGCCTTGAAATCTTCCCTGTTTCCCTTATATGCTCTTAAACAGAGGGCAGCTAAATAGTGGTCATATTTTCTGAGATAGTTAATTATTTCTCTGGCCTGTTCGCGCTCAAGCCCACCAATCAGGAACAACCAGACCTCATCACAGTAAAGATATTCCAGGTGGTCAATAATTACCTCCTCTTTTATCTTTGAATTCTTGAATATTTTCTCCTTTAATTTTAAGGAGGCAAGGTACTCCTGGAATGATTGATGACGATAAATAATCTCCTCCGTTCCTCCTGTCTCTGTGAGATTATGGATGATACCCCATTGGAGGAGTCGGGTTAATCTTGTTCCGTCATTATCGAGGTATTTAATAGCTTCTTCTTTAGTAAACGCGCCTAAGTTACCTGCCTTCAGGGCAGAATATGAGACTGTTACCAGGTCTTTTTTTATCTCTACAGCATGAGCAAAGACATCTGGTGTTCCGTATCGCCTTGATTCTTCCCTAATAAGATGGTGTATAAATCTTTCATACAGGTCTGAGCGGGTCTTTATACGTGCAAACCCCTCTGGCCTTGATACCAGAAGAGTGCTGGTCATTTTCAGGATCCTTTGGAATTGAGGCTCATGATAGTTTTCCTGCACATACGCCTTGATCCTCTCGCTATCGAATGGACATATCCGAAGATATTCATACCTGTCATCGAAGGAGCGCTTGTTCTGTTCGTAACCAAGTGGCCGTGAGGTAAAAATGACTTTATTCTTTCCATAGATGTCTTTACTTCTCAATTTTTCAGAGATGATAGCCGTATCAAAGACCTGATCTAATCCATCAATAAGGAATAGTAATTTGCCTTCTTTCCATTTTGTTTGAATATAGTCCTCTTTTGTAGTCTCAATGTCGATGAATTTAGTCTCGATTAAGTTTATGAGGTCATTGTAAGTGTTAATTGTTGCCATCTCGGTGAATTTAATGAAGACGGGAATATATTCTGTAGAAGGCTCTATGGTGCGACTGGCAACCTGTACCTCAAGCCACTTGAGGAAGGTCGTCTTTCCCAGCCCGGAGTCGGCAATAATCATATAGTCCATCCCATCCTCCTTTAAGAGTTCAGAAAAGGTTATAGTCACAAAGCTGTATTTGTCTTCCTTTTCTTTAAGATCCTGTCTGGGCACAGCTTCAAGCTGTGCAAATTTGTCTTCTTTTTCAGATTGCCTCTGCCTGATCTCGATTATGGGTTCAATATATGTTTTCAGAGGCATTCATTAAGCTCCTTTGTGCCCTTTTCGATGATATGCCCTAAAACCTTATGGGTGATTTCCTTACCCGGTGCCTCTAAAGGATCGTCCTTGTTTATGTAATAGTATGCCACAATTGGCTGGTGGTGTTTTATGAGAAGCAGGTTTTTGCACTGTTTAAAGTTTGCTTTAAGTTTTTTGCTTAGGCATTGATACGTTGTTTCACCTATCAAAATGCTGTCTACCAAACAGGCATTCTCTATCCTACTGGCGATATTTACAGCATTACCAATGACATCCTTCTCTTCATCTTCTACGACCAATCCCGTATTTATTCCAATTCGAATATGGACCTGTTCTGCTTCTGTTCTCTTTTCATTTTGTAAGGCCAGGCCATTTTGCACGGAGATAGCAGTCTTTATCGCATTATCAGGGCGGGCAAAGGTCAAAAGATGGGCATCGCCAATCGTCTTTACCCGATAGCCGCCATTATCCTGAGCCTTTGCGGTCACAAGGTTGTCTAGTTCTTTAAGCATGACTGCAATACCCACATTTCCTAAAAGGCTGCTTTTGGATTTCTCAACATACTTGTGGATATCTGAAAAGAATATTGTCAGATTTTTTTCGTAATGCTTCTTTATCAGATTCTTAAGGTCAATAATTTCTTGAAGCATTTGAGCCAAATTAGGTTTTTTCATATCTTCACCATACAGAATATTAAAATGCATTTTTGCCAGGATTATAGTATTACTGCGTAGAAATTTCTTTTTTTGGCAAGTTTTTTACAACCCCCTTCACCCCCTTTTTTAAGGGGGATTATGAATCTTTATCCACTCGAATTGAAGAAAACTCCTATATCTATGCGCACAATGCGCTGAAATTCGTCTTTTATTCCTTGGTAAGCAGTTTTGTATTTTAGTTGAGTTTCGATGAGGGATTTATTCTTCATGTACAATATACACAGCGTCATTAATCAAATACGAATATGTCATCCCCGCGAAAGCGGGAATCCAGAAAAATGTTGGATTCCGTGGTTTCATAATTTTATAGTATTGTCCTGTAAAAACTTGTTTTTGCGAGTTTTTTAACCCACCCGTGTCCCCTCGCAAGGGGACACGGAGCATACGTGTTAAGTTAAGAATCAATAATTATCATCAACCCCTTGTTCGGATTAATTTCGCTTTGTCCCCCGCTGGCGGGGGGTTAGGGGGGGTGGACAGGACTCTCCAATCGTGCCTACCATCCGTTCTCTCTATCTATTTATTACCGTTTATATTCTGCAACACTTCATCTTCTGGCTGGCGCTAAGAGAACAATCATCCACTGTGTTGGCCTTCCAATTTCCACCCCCTGCCCCCGCCAGCGGGGGACAGTTGCTACGCATGTCCACAAGATTTTAAACTATTGTAGTTTGCAAGAAAGTACAGGCAAACTCCGTTTGCCAATGTCACCCCAAAAACAGCTTAATTTAACACGCATGGGACGCAGAGGGTTCTTTGGTGTGGCTATGCTGCTCTCTGTATAATGTAATTACGTACAAAAATCAATTGCCAGGAAGGTATTGTCAGCTTTTCGATACCGTTTTCTTTGTGGTGCGTTTAGGTTTTGATGGCGAGCCGTTTACGCTATACTTTGAGCGGATCTGTTGAATTTTGTCCCTTAGTTCTGCCGCCCGTTCAAACTCCAATGCCTCTGCCGCCTTGAGCATCTCTTCCTCCAGTTCGTTCACGAACTCCTGGGTAATGTATTCTTCCTCGCTTTCTGCAACGGATTCATAAACGATCTTGTGTGATGAAACCTCATCTTCAATGCCCTTCTTGATCTCTTTTTGTATAGTCTTAGGGGTGATGTTGTGCTTTTTATTGTATGCAATTTGAAGTACCCGGCGACGGTTGGTTTCATCGATGGCCCGCTTCATGGAATTTGTTATCTCATCCGCATATAAGATCACCTCGGCATTCACATTCCTTGCGGTCCGGCCAATAGTCTGTATTAAAGAGGTTTCAGAACGCAAGAATCCCTCCTTATCCGCATCGAGGATTGCTACCAGTGAGACCTCCGGTAAATCCAGTCCCTCCCTGAGCAGGTTGACACCTACCAATACGTCGAATTTTCCCAAACGCAAATCCCGCAATATCGTAACCCTTTCGATGGCGTTTATCTCAGAATGAAGGTACATACCCTTGAGCCCTTCTTCCTTGATATACTCACTCAGGTCTTCTGCAAGACGTTTTGTTAACGTGGTGACCAGTACCCGTTCCTTTTTCTCTGCTCGTTTCTTAATTTGCTTCAGTAAATCTTCCACCTGAGTTTTTGCAGGTTTTACATAAATTACAGGATCGACAAGGCCCGTTGGACGGATAATTTGTTCGACCACCTTGCCCTTGCATTTCTTCAACTCATAAGGACCAGGTGTTGCCGAAACGAACATGATTTGATGAATCTTTTCTTCCCACTCGTCAAATCGCATGGGACGGTTATCCAGTGCAGAAGGTAAACGGAAACCGTATTCAACCAGCGTTTCCTTGCGCGCCCGGTCGCCATGATACATACCTGCTATCTGGGGAACAGAGACGTGGGATTCATCTACAATAAGGAAAAATTCTTTGGGGAAATAATCGAACAGTGTGTACGGTGTTTCCCCGGGTGCGCGGCCGCTGAGATGTCTTGAATAATTTTCAATACCATGACAATATCCTACCTCCAGGAGCATCTCCATGTCGTAGCGCACCCGCGCCTCCAGGCGCTGGGCTTCGAGAAATTTCTCATTTGACCGTAGTTCCTTAAGACGGTCGTTTAATTCATATTCGATGGATTTGACGACCCCTTCAATCTTTCCTTCCGGCATGACAAAGTGTTTTGCCGGGTAAATGGATATCTCCTTAACCTCCTGTATAGTATTACCGGTTATGGGATTGATTATGGAAATCCTGTCGACCTCGTCTCCAAACAATTCTATGCGGTATGCAACTTCTTCATAGGCAGGAAATACCTCTACGACGTCCCCGCGCACCCGCAATGTGCCACGCACAAACTGTATATCGTTTCGATCGTATTGAATGTCGATGAGTTTCCTCAAGAGTTTGTTCCGTTCTATCGAATCACCCTTGCAGAGGTGTACATACATTTCCTGATACTCTTCGGGTGAACCCAATCCATAAATACAGGAAACACTGGCAACAATGATAACATCTTTCCGTGATATAAGATTACTGGTTGCGGCCAGGCGCAGTCGGTCAATCTCCTGGTTGATGGTCGCCTCTTTCTCTATGTAGATGTCCCGTTGCGGGATATACGCCTCGGGTTGATAGTAGTCGTAATAACTGACGAAATATCCCACGGCATTTTCGGGGAAGAAGCTCTTAAATTCGCTGTAAAGCTGGGCTGCCAGGGTCTTGTTATGAGTCATAACCAGCGTTGGCTTTTCCAGGGCAGCAATCACATTAGCCATGGTAAAGGTCTTGCCGGAACCTGTCACGCCCAATAAGGTTTGATACCTGGCGTTTTTTCGGTAACCCTCCACCAATTGTTGTATGGCATGAGGCTGGTCTCCTTGTGGTGTAAAAGATGAAACTAGCTGAAAAATAGACATATAACTAACCCTTATAATACTGCGAAGACTTGTATTTTGCCATGAACTCGTCAACAAAAACTTTTACCGTAGAGGCAATCGGTACGGCCAGCAGTAACCCTAATAATCCAAACAACTGACTACAGATCAGGATGGAGAGTATCACCATGACTGGGCTCAGCCCCAACCCCTTCCCCATAATCTTCGGTGTTATCACGGTTGCTTCAAGCAATTGCGCAATACCAAAAGTGAAAAGCACATAGAGCATATGTTTGAGATCGTGAAATTGGAAGAGTGCAAGCGTAGAAGCCAGCACAATTCCTGTACCGGTGCCAACGTAGGGAATCAGATTGCCAAAGCCACCGATAAAGCCGATAAGAAAGGACAAAGGAATTCCGATAATTGTTAAACCAATACTATAGATAAGAGAAAGGAGAAGACAGACTATAAGCTGGCCTCGGAGAAAATACCGGAGATTATCATTTACTCTTGATAAAAGACTCATTGCCTGGTCTCTTTTTGATAAAGGAAAAAGGGTTTTTATTTTTTGGGCAATGAGATTGAAGTCCTTGAGCAGATAAACCGATACGACACTGAAGATGATAAAATTTACGATAATACCTAAAAACCCAAAGGTACTATAGAAGATATTCTTGCCGATATTCAGGAAGAAACCGATAGCCTGGGGAAGATATTTTTTGAGACCCCATACTGCTTCAATGAGACGTGCTTTTTTCAGACGAGATTCTTCATCGGCATCCTTCTCCAGAACAATGGGACTTTCTTTCCTGCCGGATTCTTTTCTGTCTGTTGGTTCAATCTTTCCCCGATCGTGGTCGAGGACGGGTTCCATGCGCTCTTTTAGTAAAGACTTAATTGATTGAACAAATTCTGTGTCCTCATATTTTTTAATCCATGCTTCAATGGTAGCCTGATATTTTGGGTAGCGGTCTTTAACAATGCTGCCTACTTGATAAATTCCATGAGCTGTTTTCGGGATTGCATACGCCAGAAATCCTGCAGTTGACAGGAGGACAGCACTTACAAGAATAACAATCCCAAATACCCGGTGTATGTGTTTCTGTTCAAGAAAACTGACTACAGGATTAAAAATATAAGCAATGATAAACGCCAGCAGAAGGGAGATAAGCGTCCCTCTCAGAAAATAACAAAACGCGAAAAAAACAATAATTGAAAACCCAATGAGTATTACACGGGCACATGGATTATCTAATATTTTTTGTCGCTCGTTTCCCATAAATTCGAATTTGTTTAATATCTAGTAAAGATTTCCCATTCGTCCCTTTCTTGTGAAGGAGGGGGAAAAGGGGAGGTTATAAGATCCTTAAAGATTCCATCAAATGTTGGGTAATCACATAAATTTTATTCCTGGTTATTGAAAACGACACCGGTCGTGTCTGATCCGATCTTTATGTGATCTCTTATGGCTTCTATAATGGACGTCCCTATGCCTTTGACATTGGACAACTCATCCAATGTCTTAAAATTGCCGTGTTTTTCGCGGTAGGCAACGATGGCCTTTGCTTTTACCTCTCCCAATTTTGGCAATAAGACCAATTCATACCAGGGGGCATTGTTGACATCAAGTTTGACTTTTATATCTTCGGGTTTAAGATTACTGACAACTTCAGTTTCCGGTAGCCACCAATGCCTGTCCATGCCAATTTTAATTATGGTACCGATAAACAACGTTGTTGCCAAAAAATAAATGACAATAAGTTGTTTTTTTGTGGGCGAGAAATTATCGGACGGCTTCTGTGATATGGGCATAACAATCACAAGACTTTTCAGGCATCCTTATGAATGGTCACATTCTCAAATTCTATTTATTTTAACAGTAATTTCAAAGGATTCAAGACAATGTTGTAGTCTTATAAAATTTTCCCTTTGCTTTTGGAAGTTGCTTCTATTATTCTGAATTTCCGATTGCTATTTCCTTGATTCCCACTTTCAGGGGAACGACACTCTCATGATGGCTTGTCATTGCATTTATAGCGTTTACAATAGTACAAAACTAGCCTGATCATGTTCAACAAAATCTTCTATTCCATATCTTTTTATTTTTTTTGTGTCTTCATAGTATCCGCTATGTGCCCGGATATTTTAGCGGATGAAACTATACAGGTTTCTGTGTATGGCCAGGATTTTGACACCAAAAACTTCTTTGCCCTCGAAGAAATGGGATTCAGGAAGGATAAGGTCAACTTCAATAAGGGGTGGCTGGGTATCTTTATGGAAAATGCAGAAGGACAGGGTATTCTGGTCAAAGAGGTTACACAGGGATCACCCGCCGCTGAGGCTGGTTTAAAGGCAGGTGATATTATTACGAAGATTAATGACGAATCTACCATAGGTAAGGATGAATTCAATCTCATCCAATTCAAGAAGACCATAGAAGCCATTGGTACAGGAGGTGTACCGGTACTTACCGTTTGCAGAGATAACGCTGAAATGGTGTTTAAGCCGAGGCTTTTCGGAAAACTACTCAAGAACGTACATGAACCAGTTACTTCTTTTATCTCAAAGGTAGGTCACGAGCTTACAAAAGTGGATAAAAACACCCCCTTTTTATCCCCCCCTTGCGAAGGGGGGGATGGGAGGATGGAAAATCTATCTCCGAATGAAGAACTAAAAACGCCTTCCAATTCAAAACACACGGGGACAAGTTTTATTGAATTTGCCATCAAAAACGAAAGATACAAGGACGTGCTTGGCGCAACCTTGCAAAGGATTGGTGAAGAGGCATACGTTCGAGAAGGATTTCAATCCAATGAAGAGACCAATCCGTTTCGTTTGTCCATGGTAAATTATTTCATGTTGCACCCGTTTGATACATCAAAAATTGGACAGGTCATTGTCGATACGTTTTGTAGCAAAGACATTTGCGCTCAAATAGAGTATGTGGCAGGGCTGTTAGATGTTACGTCAAATAATCTCAACATCACGTCGGAAATTACCTCTTCACCCCCCCTTTCCACAGGGAACAATTTGAAAGATTTTTCTTCTACCTCCTCTTCATCCCTTCCTTGCGAAGGAGACAATGTGAAAGATTTTCATTTCACCACCCCTCTTTCCCCTCCTTGCGAAGGAGGGGAAAGAGGGGTGGTTATGAAATCCCCAAAGGTTTCTCCAGATATTGATCAAACACAAAAAAGGGAAGCTACCGATCCTTTGCAAGGACAACTCCAGCTTATCATCGATAGCTTGGCACCCTCCGTTTCTCTTATAAAAGAAGCATTCGGTAACTTGCCTCAGGAGGAGCTTGAATTCCTATATCAAAACGCCCATAAAATTTGGCTGCCTGACGAGAAGATTGAGACACAAGACCTTGCCAGGTTACTGGCGCTATCTCAAAAGGTGAATCTGTCAAAGTTGTTCGAGGCCGCATCAGTGCTGCTGGGTAAACTTGTCCCTGGGCACAGTGAACAGGGAATAGACGCTCTAAAAAAGACACATCCCGGTGATTTATTATCAATAGATAGAATCCCCTCCCCTGGCGGGAGGGGGTTCGGGGGAGGGGGTACTGAACTGTTGCAGGATTTTGCCGGTGATATTTTGTTTGTCCAGGACACAACCATTGGTAAAATCATTGTGGGTGGGGAAGGTACATCGTATTATTATGCCGATGCGGCAGTAATTATCGACCTTGGAGGTAATGATTATTACTTTAATAATGCAGGCTCATCCAGCAAGGATATCCCTGTCGCTATCTGCATCGATTTATCAGGGGATGATGTGTACAATGCATCCGGCCCATTTTCTCAGGGTACCGGAAGGTTTGGAATTGGTCTCCTGGCAGATTTTAGGGGAAATGACAAATACGTGAGCCAGGATTTTTCTCAAGGGTCTTGCCTGTTTGGAATCGGAGTGTTAAGAGATAATGACGGTAACGATTTTTACAGCGGTCACGTTGCAAATCAGGGAATGGGCTTCTTCGGGGCGGGACTGCTGAATGACCTTAGCGGAAATGATGTCTATTTTAGCCGGCAATTCGCTCAGGGAGTGGGATTTACCAAAGGATTTGGCGTCCTGGTGGATTCTTGCGGAAACGATTTCTACTTTGCCGGGGGAGAATATCCGGATTTTCGTGATCCGGAAAAATCTTTTCAATCCATGTCTCAGGGGATGGGGATGGGTATCAGACCAGAGGAGTCCATTGTTGGCGCATCAGGCGGAATTGGTATGCTGATTGACCAAAAAGGCACTGATCAGTATCGTGGGGACTATTTCTCACAAGGCAGTGGATACTATTATTCCTTGGGATTATTGTGTGACAAAGAGGGTAATGATACATATTACGCCGGGCGCTATGCCCAGGGCGCGGGTATACATTCAGCCATCGGACTGTTGAAAGATACATCTGGAGACGATACATACGAATGTACTTATGGTGTTTCACAGGGGTGTGGACATGACACCGGCATTGGATTTCTGGTGGATGATTGTGGGAATGATACTTATCGGAGCGAAACAAGTTCACAGGGTGTTGGCCTGGAAAAGGGCATCGGAGTATTGGCAGATTTTTACGGGAATGATGTTTATCAGGCAAATGGTAACAGCCAGGGCGTTTCATCTCCATCAAAAACCGAAGAAATTAGCGGCGTTGGGATATTAATTGACAATCAGGGAGACCACGATATCTTTCATGATACCATTGCGGAAAATCTGTTGTTATATCGAAGCGATTGGGGGCTGGTGTTAAATAGATGAACGTATACGATTTCGGATTGCGGAATTCGGATTTTGGATCTAAAAATATTAATACATAAAAAGGAGAAAAGAATGGACCGCAATGAATATGAAAAAGAGAACAAAAGAATTTGCCAAAAGTATCATTAAACTTTGCCGAATGTTTCCAAATAACATGGAAGGGAAATTAATCGGTAACCAGATATTTCGTTCAGGAACTTCAACTGCTGCTAACTACAGAGCCTCATGTCGCGCAAGGTCGACAGCTGATTTTATTTCAAAGCTATCCATTGTGGAAGAAGAGGCAGATGAAACCTTGTTTTGGCTTGAGTTAATAAACGAAATGGAAATTATCGATAAAACTTTTCTTAATTCATTAATGCAGGAAAATGATGAAATAATAGCCATCATCGTTTCATCCATCAAAACTGCAAGGAACAATAAAAAGTTAGTTCAAAATCCGAAATCCGAATTCCGCAATCCGAAATCAATCTCATGCAGATAGATTTTATTGAGCGTAAAGGATACGTCCTTACCAGATCCACCTTAAAATGTCTCAGCCAAGTGGCTTCGATTAATCCGTCCCTGGGTTGTGTTCATCAATGCGCTTATTGCTATGCAAGGGGTTACTCGATTTATCCGGGTGACGGCAAGGTACTTGTTTACGGGAATATGCCCGAAAAATTAAAAAAAGAATTGCCCATACGCCGAAAGTTACCCGCCTATGTATTTTTTAGTCCAACCTGTGATGTCCTGCAACCCATCCCTCAAGTGCTCAAGGTAACTTATGCGTTGATGAAAGTTTTGCTTGAATATGGTATTGGTATAAATCTGCTTACCAAAGGCCGGATTCCCACAAAATTCCTGCAGTTATTTAGTCAATATAAAAAATTGGTGCATGTTCAAATTGGTATTACCACATTAAACCGGGATATTCAAAAGAAGATAGAACCGTATGCCGCAACGCCACAGGAAAGAATTCAGAATATAGAAAAACTGTGTACGATAGGTATTGTGCCTGAAGTAAAATTAGACCCTTTGATTCCTGGTGTTACGGATACTGAAACAAACTTAACGGCCTTGTTTCGGACACTTCAGGGACTTAATGTGGATTCTACGGGTATTAATTACCTATTCCTGAGACCGCAGATAAAGAAAAACTTGTATAAAGCATTGGGGAATACGTCTTTTCTGCCAAAGATAATGGGGTATTACCAAAACAGTAAGTCCATGAATTTACTTGCAGAGCAGTCTCGCGTGCTTGCCCTGGATTTGGAATATAGGAGACGGGCCTACGAACAGATTTCACGCTGGGCCAGGGAATATGGGATTCATGCCTATGTATGCGGCTGTAAAAATCCGGATATCACTGAAGAGCCGTTGTGCGGCATGAACTGGGGTCAGCGTTTCGAAAAGATTTTGGTGCAAAAGCGCCTGTTCAAAACCGGTGGATAATTTAATGTAAGGAATCTCAAACTTTTCTCCTCCCCGTAATTCCCTAACTGAGGGAGACAACAAACTGTCCCCCGCTGGCAGGGGTAAGGGGGTGGAATTTTGTTGTAAAAAGGTGTAGTGCAAGTCGCCGAAATCCTAATTTAATATTCAGGAATTTCAAAGGGTGGCACGGACTTCGTCGTAAGCGAACAGTGGAACGATTATCAGGATTAAAAATACCCGAGTCCAGTTAAACAGGAATGAACAGAATGTTTTATCTTGTCCATCCCTGTGAAATCAGGAAGAGAAAAATGAAAGAAATAAAAATCCTCAGCGATAATCCGGAAGAAGATACCATTTGACTTTCAGCCGTATCTGATATTTTATTATTAGTATCAGTGCTTTCTTCTCTCTATCTTACTTGCTGTATCGATTAAACCTCAATATAGAAAGGAAGGATTCTTTCCATGTCAAATGACAAAAATGAAAAATCATTTCCTGTGTTGTCCTGGAACTCAGGCGAATTCGACGTTTCTTTGAAAAAACTATATGAGTACGTTATACAGGAAGCCAAGAAAGCAATAACCTGGTACGACAAAAAGCGCCAGAGTAAAAGGGTATGGGGATATAGTTTGCGTGTGGGCGCCATTATTGTAACCGGTGCATCAGGCATTATTCCCGTGTTGAGTCAGATCCTTCTTACAGACAAACTCAATCCTCTTTGGGCTACCATAGCAATAGCAGTTGCCGCCATTCTTGTTGCACTGGATCGGTTTGCAGGGTTGACCAGTGGTTGGGTGAGATACATGCTTACCCGAATGGAACTGGACCGGCTACTGGAAACCTTTTGTTTCGACTGGGAGAAGAACAGGCTTGCATATTCAGGTAGTGTTTCCACTCCGGAACAGGCAAAAGAGGCCCTTTTGTTATGCAAAGAATTTATCTTGAAAATACGGGAAATGGTAAAGAATGAGACGCAACTGTGGGCGAGTGAGTTTCAAACGGTGTTGAAAGAGATAGAAAAAGCCGCCGGAGCTACAAATCAGACTAGAAATCAATAAACAATTGCGCTTTGCCCATATTGTGACATAGTTAATTCATGCATTCAGTGAATAGTAAATACAAATCTCCCTGACAGGTGTCCACCCCCTGCACCCCCGCTGGCGGAGGCAGGGGGGTGGAGAAACAGAACATGCGCGTGATTACTTTTAGAACTCTCTTTTACCCTGAAAATCTTATTTATGTCGCTCCTGAAAAATAACGGTACTGAAAATGTATCCATGCAAAACTTAGGAGAGCTACAAGGTATTCGTTATAATTTGTGGGGTGGGGTCGAATGTGTTGTGCGCGGCGGCTCGTGGAACAATGAAGGTAACAGATGCCGGTGCGCCAACCGCAACAGGAACAATCCGGACAACCGGAACAACAATATCGGATTTCGTTGCGCCAGTACTCAAATTTTGCGGGGACATCCCCGCAGGAAGCCGGAGTCCCTTTCTTCAAGGAGCAAGGGAGTGTGCGTTTATTGAGTCCAGACCCTGCTCCCGTGTCGGCTGACTGAATGAAGCCGAACAAATTATAACCCCGCTGCCCCGGGGTTAGTAAGGAGACTGAAAGCTCCGGGGCTGCATTTTCTGTTAAAATGCACAAGTCGCTTACCGGAAGTTACAGCATAAAGGAGATAATTTATGCATACATTTCAAATCCTTCATATTTCTGACCTGCATATAAAATCTGAAGAAAATTTCGACAGGTCTGTTGTCCTCGATCCACTCATTGAACGTGCAAAAGAAGACCTCCAGTCTCATTTAAAGCCTGAAATAGTAGTCGTAACTGGTGATATTGCCTATGCTGGCCTAAAGACAGAATATGCTCTGGCAAAAAACTTTTTCGATGATTTACTTAGTGCATTGAATCTTACTTCTCAGAAACTATTTATTGTGCCAGGCAACCACGATGTAAATCGAAAAAAATATAGACCAAAAGATGTGCCATCTTATGAAAACATGAAAGAACTGGATGTCGAACTTGGAAATGAAGAGTATAGGAAAGACTTGATTAAGGGCATGGAAGATTATTTTGATTTTATCGAGACAAATTATACGCATCTCAAGAGTAAACATGGTAGGCTCATCCCATGTGTTATTTCCTATAATGCCGCATGTGGGAAAAGGGTAGGGATTGTGGGATTAAATTCGGCATGGATGTGCAGAAAATCTCCTGATGAAAGGAAGATTGCCATCGGTGAATATCAGGTAAAAAAGGCTATGGAGGAACTCAAAGAAACAGGGGGAGCTGATTTAGTAATAAATGTCTTTCACCATCCGCTGACCTGGCTATGGCCTGTGGATAGTAGAATAAATAAAAAACATTTCAACAATTCAATACTACTTTCTGGTCACCTCCATGATGCAGAAGGCGGATATTATGATGATTTAGATGGACGCATGTACCAATTTCAAGCTGGTGGGACTTATATCGGAAGTGAGTCGTCCTATCCCAACCGGTTTCAGTATATTACCTTTGACTAGGAGAAAAATGAGATACGGCTTAATTTCCGGAAGTTTGCTAAAGAAGAAAGAAAATGGTGTGTGGAATCAGAAAAAGGGAAGGACGGAACAAAGATCTTTAAAATGTTTGGCGCTGAGGATGGGGGAAGAAATGTTTCTGTAACAATCCCTGAAATACCCGAAGGATACCGTCTATGGATACGTAATCATTGCTCTTGTATGGATATTGAAAAGTTATGCGAAAAAGGTGAAGCAATTCAGGTAAGGTTGCCCGAGATATTTATCCCACTCTACGCTGAAAAACCTGTAAAAAAGGGTGAAAGCAATCGAGATTTAAGAGAAAAGCCTGTAGATATAGAGGAGTTAATTGGTAAAAATGAATATCTCCTGATAGAAGGGCATCCTGGTTCGGGAAAGACAACGCTTTTGAAGCATCTGGCGTATAATTTGACTCATAGCATTCGTGTGAAAGGGCTGGATGATTTTCTGCCCGTGTTGATATTCCTCAGGGATACGAAGTATTTTTTTGAACAAAACGAAGGAATAAAGCCAGACGCTGAGACCGCGGAAAAAATGGTATCACATTATTTTGGCAGTATAGAAAACATTCTGGAGACAATAAAGGCATTTTGTCAGGCAAAAAAGGCACTATTCCTTCTCGATGGACTCGATGAGATAAGTCCGGGGCAGAGAGAAATTGTTGTAAACTCCTTTGCTGATTTCAGGATCAAATATATGGGAAATAAATTAGTTTTTTCAGGAAGACCGCATGGATTAGAAGAAGCAGCTATTCATAAATTTGGAGATAGACATATAAAAATATTGTCTCTGAATATGGAGCAGGTAAACTCGTTTATTAAGAAGTGGTTTTCTTCTGTATATTCAGGTGATTCAGGGATTGGGACAAAGAGCGCTGACGGCATGATACACGAAATGCAAGACAATCCTGGCATAGATTTCCTGAAAGACAATCCCCTCATGCTCACGGCGATATGTATTCTCTATCATGATGGAAAAGAACTTCCCGGCCAGCGTGCAGAACTTTACAAGAGATTTATAGATAACCTTCTCTACAAGAGATTTAAAAATAATTCCGAAAAGGTTCATTCGTTTTTAAATACGCTGGCTTTTGAGATGCATTCCAAAGGGAAAAAAGGAGCAGACGAAATATCTTGCATTAATACGATGGAAAAGATTTACAAAAACATTAATACTGCAAGCGATGAGGAATACAGAATATATCTCAAAGAACAATTCTATGATATTGAGCCAAAATGCGGTTTATTAAAACGTGAACATGGACAATATTCTTTCTGGCATCTCACGTTTCAAGAATTCCTGGCTGCCCGTTTTGTTGCCGATACCAGTAAAAACCATATCCAGGGTATAAGGAGTTACTGGGGTAACGATTGGTATAAGGAAGTTATTGAGCTATACGTGGGATACTTGAGTATCAATAGTAAAGGGGTAGCAAATGAGATTGTTGAAGATGTTGTAAAGGGCAAAGATAAAACACCTTTTAAGAGGTGGTTGCTGGCTTCAAAATCCATGATTGATATCCATAAGGAAAGAAGATATGAGGAGGTTCTTGACAAGGCAAAGGGACGTTTGTTGGAAATAATCGATGCTGATGTTGGACCTGGAATCCGCGTAGAAGCAGGAGAAATACTTGGCTGGCTTGGGGATACCAGAAATATGAAGGAATTTATACCGGTTGCTGATGGGGAATATACATTAAGCCAGGGAACAGTTGCGATAAAAGCCTTTGAAATAGGGAAGTATCTTGTTACCAACAGTTGGTTTGAAGAATTTATTAAGGCGGGAGGATATAAAAACAAAGACTATTGGAGCGAAGAGGGAAAGAAGTGGCTTGAATATACGAAGGCGGAACAGCCAGCGCTCTGGAATGATCGTAAATGGAAATGTCCTAATGCTCCTGTAGTTGGAGTAACATGGTATGAAGCTTATGCGTTTACCAGGTGGTTAACTCATACGTTAAACGATGGATATGAATACCGACTACCGGACGAAAACGAATGGGAGGCAGCGGCATCTGGCCATGAAAAGAGGAAATATTCATGGGGCAACAAGTGGGATAAGAATAGATGCAATAATTATGAAATCAAAATAGGAAAAACCTCACCTGTAGGAATCTTCAAAAGTGGGAATACACCGAATGGAATTTCAGATTTAAGCGGTAACGTGTGGGAGTGGACATTATCTGATTATCATTCTCGAAAAATATTACATGATTATCGGTTTGATGAAGATGTAAATAAATTATTTGATAGCGGAGACGTTGACAAATATGTTTCGAAGTTACAAGAAAGAGAGCGTGAAATTCCTGTTGTGCGCGGTGGCTCGTGGGGCGTTGAGGGTTACAGCTGCCGGTGCGCCTACCGCGACTTGGACGTTCCGGTCTACCGGGACTACTTTATCGGATTTCGTTGCGCCAGGACTCTTAAACTTTAACTCTTTTACCCTTTTATCGCCGAAGGCGGTCGGATTTTTTTGAAAATTATAGTAACGAGAATAAAATATAGTTAAAAACCGGGAAAATATTATTGGCTGAAAGAACCGTTGATAGTGAAGCTTTATATAAAGAAGTTGCAGGATTGATGGTTGACCTTAAGCAGTGTGTGGCACTGACAGGCGCCGGCATATCAGCTGAAAGCGGAATACCTACCTTCAGATCGCAGGGCGGGCTCTGGGAAAAGTATGATCCGGCAGTGTATGCCTCAATTGAGGTTTTTCGGAAAGACCCTTCAAAATATTGGACATTGCGGGGGGATTTTATCAGGAACTACGACAGTTATCAGCCAAATAAGGCCCACCTAGCCCTGGCAGAACTTGAGCAATTGGGAATCGTACGATGCGTGATAACACAGAATATCGATGGTCTGCACAAAAAGGCCGATTGTAAAAATGTCATTGAGATCCACGGAAGTCTCAGGGAAATCTACTGTCTTACATGCGGCAAGGAATATAGAGCGCCACACGTTCCCGATGGGACTCCACCGTATTGTTCGTGTGGAGGCGTCCTGAAGCCAAACACCGTCTTGTTTGGAGAGTAGTTGCCCCTGGACGCCCTCTCGAAGGCACAGGAAGCATCCGTAAGGTGCAAGATATGCTCCTTGTTGGCACATCTGCCGTTGTCCAGCCCGCTGCTTCCTTGCCTTTTCTGGCAAAACAAAACGGGGCGCAGATAATCGAAATCAACATTGAGAAGGCCTTCCCCGATGCAGATTATTTTGTTATGGAAAAGGCAGGGGACGTCCCTTCCCAGGATCGTTGAAGAGATAAAAAAGATACCTATTCTGTAAAAAGCTGATTTCATATAATGAAGATTTTTGGAGAATGAAGGAGGCAAGATTGTCATTGAAAAACCTGGAAGAGAACTTTAAAGAATTAACCTGGAATGATTTGCTGAATTGGGCTGGCAGCCGTACCTTAAAAAGAGGAGAAGATTATTTCAAGCGCGGCAGGGTTACGAACTTGAGAATTACACCGGGTGGAATTCTTGCCAATGTTTCCGGTACCAATGAATATACAACCCTCGTTGCGATACATGGGCAAGGTCGGCAGAAGGAAGTTGTCTCTGATTGTACCTGTCCCTACGGCAGCGGTTGCAAGCATGCCGTCGCCACGCTCCTGGCATTTTCCCAGGCAATTAAAGACAAGAGAAAAGTACCAATGGCTCAATCGAAGGACCCGGACATCATGAAGATGAAAGGACTTGACGACGGTGAGTACGAAGAAGATGACTACGATGATCCCGGAGATACCCAAACCCGATCAAAAAAGTCTTCCGCTAAATCAAACCCGGACAACGATATCGCAGAGTTTCTTGACCAGCACGACAAGGAGTTCCTGAAGAAATTAGTGATAATGCTTGCAAACAAGTATCCGGAGGTTTATACAGAACTTTTAGACAGTGCACGGTTAGCCGGTGGCAAGGTGGAAAAACTCATTTCCAGTATACGAAGCGAGATAGACAATATCACATCAGAACCGGCATGGCACAATCATTGGTCAGGCGAAGGAAACCCGGCAGATTTTAGCAGGGTGAAGTCTATGATATTGCATCTTTTTGACCAGGGTTATTATGATGCCGTTATTACTATTGCCGGGGAATTGCTGGAAAAAGGTAATGCTTACGTTGAAACTTGTGATGACGAAGGTGATTCAGCTTTGCAAATTTCTGAATGCCTGGAAATCGGATTTCAAGCGGTTAAAAAGTGTGAATGGCCAAACGTCAGGAAGATTATGTTCATCATAGAAGCGGAATTACAGGACGAATATGATCTGTGCGGTGGTACCCACGGGATCTTAGAATCAATACGTGACACATCGGCATGGTCTGCAGTGGCAGACGATTTATCAGACAGGCTTGCCCATTTGCCATCCTCAAAGAATTCTAACAACGAGTTTAGCAGTAATTACCGGAGAGACCGCATTTCCAATTTTCTTATCTCTGCCTTAGAAAAATCGGGCAGGAACGAAGAGGTACTTCCCTTATGCAAGAAAGAGGCAAAAATCACCGGCAGCTGGTTACGGTATGTTGAGAGGTTGATCGGGGCAAAAAAATATGATGAGGCCAGGGAAGCTGCGGAAGAGGGCATAAAGCAGGTTGGCCAAAAGTACCCGGGAATTGGGAGTACCCTGAGGGAACATATTGCAAAACTTGCAGAAAAAAGCGGCGACTATCATTCAATCTTATTCCTACGACAGGAAGAATTTTTAGAGTATCCTTGCCTGAAAAATTACAATAAACTCATAGAAGCAGCGGTCAACACGAAAAGCGAAACAACGATCAGGGACTGGGCACTACAGTTTTTAGAAACGGGAAACGTGCTTACCCGAGGAGATATAAAGGCCCCACAAAAAATCAAAGAAAGGTATTCCAAAAGTTTCCCTGCATATGATGTATTAATTGATATAGCGGAAAAGGAGAAAGACGCTGATAAGGTATTGCATTGGTACAGACAGTCTTACGCTAAGGATCGTTGGTTTTCCGAAAAACATGTCCAGGTTGCCCATGCTATCGCAGGAAAGTACCCTGACGAGGCGCTAAAGATATGGTGCGCATTGGCAGAAAATCAAATTGCGTTAACGAAGCCATCAGCGTACGAAATAGCAGTGGGCTATCTGAAACAGGTGCGTGACATTTATCGAAAGACCCATCGGACGAAGGAGTGGGAATCTTATGTAGCCGTTTTAAGAGAAATCAATAAAAAGAAGATACGATTTATACAAAGTTTACGTACCCTTACCGGAGAAAGGATTATATAGTATCCCTGTATAAAAACTTCCTTTTTTGTAAGTTTTTTACCTCCTTCCCTTTGCAAGAAGAGGACTTTGTTGTGAGCCTTCGGCGTGATGGTTCGACAAGCCTTCGGTGTGAGCTCAGTCGAACACAATGGGGTATTTACTTGCAGTAAACAAAATGTTGCTGTCTCAAGGGAAAGATCATATTAAGGTTTTCTATAAAGAAGTTGCGAAATTACTGGTTGATCTCAAGCAGTGTGTGGCGCTGACGGGTGCCGGCATATCGGCAGAAAGTGGAATACCTACCTTCAGATCACAGGGCGGGCTCTGGGAAAAGTACGATCCGGCAGTGTATGCCTCAATTGAAGTTTTCAGGAAAGATCCTTCAAAATACTGGACATTGCGGGGGGATTTTATCAGGAACTACGACAGTTATCAGCCAAATAAGGCCCACCTAGCCCTGGCAGAACTTGAGCAATTGGGAATCGTACGATGCGTGATAACACAGAATATCGATGGTCTGCACAAAAAGGCCGGTAGTAAACATGTTATTGAGGTTCACGGAAGCCTCAGAGAGATCTACTGTCTGACATGCGGCAAGGAATATAGGGCACCACATATTCCCGGTGGAACACCACCCTATTGTTCGTGCGGAGGCGTCCTGAAACCAAATACCGTTTTGTTTGGAGAGCAGTTACCACGGGATGCGCTCATGAAGGCACAGGAAGAATCTGCAAGGTGCAAGATAATGCTCCTCGTCGGTACATCTGCCGTTGTCCAACCGGCGGCATCTTTGCCTTTTCTGGCAAAACAGAACGGGGCTCAGATTATTGAAATCAATATTGAGAAGGCCTTTCCCGATGCAGATTATTTTGTTATGGAAAAGGCAGGAACGGCCCTTCCCAGGATCGTTGAGGAGATAAAAAAGATTTGAATCTTTTATGAAAGTAAGCCATGATTCAGTATTTTATGCAAGCTGTTGATAGATTATATTTTCGTGCCTTTCCCTTCAAAATCCGTGTACCACAAAGACCTGATATATACGATTTCAGTTCCTTCACCCGAAAAGAGTACCTGGAAAATCCCGAATTATTTTATATGAAGCCAGAGAGGATACCAGATTTTTCAATAACCAGGGTTGCTGATGTCCATTGCGTAAAAATCTTTGATGTTAGCTTTCCTAGTCCTGTTCAGACCAGATATAGAGAAAATAACGCTGCTTACGGAATTTATTTTAAGACTTCCGGGAAAAAAGATTCCGTGTCGGTAATTCTTCTTCACGGATGGGGGAGAAGAAATCTTTGGCCAGAGAAAAAATTTGCCCGGATATTAGCCAGACATAATGTGAATTGCTTCATCCTTAAGCTTCCTTTCCATTTTGAAAGGGCACCGAAGGGTACTTTTAGTGGTGAGTATGTCCTTACGGGAGATATATCCAGGACAGTTGAAGGGACGCGTCAGCATATCATAGAAGTCAGGGTGGTTTCATCCTGGCTCAGGAAACAGGGGGAAAAAGTTGGTATCGTAGGAATTAGCCTGGGCGGCATGATGGCACATCTGGCAATGGCTGTGGAGGCGTTTGATGCTGGGATCACACTGTTGGGGGGTGGTAATAATGCGGGTATTATCTGGGAGGGAATAGCAACAAACAGTGTAAGAGATGCCCATATAAAGGCTGGCATTAGCCGTGAACAAGCCAACCATATTTACCAGATTGTTAACCCTACCCTCATGGCAAAACACAATAAAACAAAGAATCTACTCATGATAAATGGACTTTATGATGAGGCCGTGCCCGTGAAATTTACAACGGAACTGTGGGAGGCATTGGGAAGGCCGAAGATAAGGTGGTATCCCTGCGCACATGCAAGCATGGTTTTTTTTGCAAAAAGCATTATAAAGGATATAATTCAGTTCATTCATGAAATAAATTAGTTCTTCAGCACCCTGTGATATATATTCGCTTTTTAAATAAAGAGATTAGAACGTTTTGGGATTTGCAAAAATAATAGGGGATAATCATGTATAAAAACTTAAAAATAAAGAACTATTCATTTCTATTCATTGGCATTGCATGTGTTATTGGCTGTGGAAATACTGACGTCAGAAAAACTGATATTAAATCAATTGACATTAAAAAAACCGACGCCAAAAACAACAGCAACAAGCAATCTGATCTTTATGAGGAAAAAGGCATTGCTTCATTCATTTCTGATGATTACGATGGCAAAATGACCGCGAGTGGTGTCCGTTATGATAAAAACAAATTGACAGCTGCACATCCGTCGCTGCCCTTTGGAACAAAAATATTAATTACCAACCTGATGAATAAAAGAAAAGTTGAAGTAATTGTCATAGACCGTTTTCCTCGCACGGCGAACAGGATTGTGAATGTTTCACATAGGGCCGGTCTAGAATTAGATTTGATAGAGAGCGGGATTGCAAAAGTAGGTATAACGATCATAGAAAAAACCGGTCAGAATTTCAATTAAAAGGGATTCGTTCTTTATCCAACTTGATAACTGTGGATAATTGGGAACGCCGTC
Source organism: Candidatus Brocadia sp. (assembly GCA_021646415.1). Lineage (NCBI taxonomy): Bacteria > Pseudomonadati > Planctomycetota > Candidatus Brocadiia > Candidatus Brocadiales > Candidatus Brocadiaceae > Candidatus Brocadia > Candidatus Brocadia sp. The sequence goes on along the minus strand of SOEU01000001.1, from coordinate 234,281 downwards.
CATATTTTTCTTGGTATGCTAACAGATATCTGTTATAAAAAATTAAATTAAAAACAAGAAACAAACCTGATATATCATGGAATTCAAACACGATGTTCTCATAGTGGGCGCCGGGCTTGCCGGTTTGCGGGCCGCAGTAGAGGTGGCGGGAGTTGCGGATGTTGCCCTGATCAGTAAGGTGTTTTCCACCCGCTCTCATTCCGGTGCTGCCCAGGGGGGTATTGCCGGAGCACTGGGCAATGAAGAGCCCGATTCATGGGAATGGCACATGTACGACACGGTCAAAGGGGGGGATTTTCTCACTGACCAGGATGCAGCTGAAGTTCTGGCGCAAGATGCCCTCCGGGCTATTTATGAGCTGGAACATATGGGGGTTCCCTTCAACAGGACCCCGGCTGGTACCATTGCTCAGCGGGCATTTGGTGGCCATACCCGCGATTTCGGCAAGGCGCCGGTTAAAAGGGCATGTCATGCAGCCGACCGTACTGGCAGGGTAATTATGGATACCTTGTACTTCGAATCACTCCGGAAGGGGATTAAGGTCTATGAAGAATTTTATCTGCTGGATCTGATTATGCAGGAGAACACGGTTGCAGGTCTCGTGGTATACGAGCTTGCAACGGGTGCTGTTCACGTCTTTCATTCGAGGGTAGTCGTGTTAGCAACGGGTGGTTTCGGCAAGGTGTACAAAACTACCTCCAACTGTTTCGCGAATACCGGGGATGGGGTGTATCTTGCCTATAGGGCAGGGATGCCTCTTGAGGATATGGAGTTTGTTCAATTTCATCCCACCGGTATTTATGGCCTGGGTGTACTCATTAGTGAAGCAGCCCGCGGCGAAGGGGGTATGCTTCGGAATGGGAAAGGGGATCGGTTTATGGAAAGGTATGCCCCTGGTTTAAAAGATCTTGCTCCACGGGACGTCATTAGTCGTGCAATTTATGACGAAATTCGTGAGGGCAGGGGAATTGATGGTCGGGATTACATTCACCTTGATCTTACCCATCTGGGGAAAGAACATCTTGCAGCGAAGCTTTCTGATATTTCCTCCTTTGTCCGGATCTATCTGGGAATTGACCCGGCCAGGGATCTTATCCCCGTGCAGCCCACCTGCCACTATATGATGGGAGGGATTCCCACAAACCTGGATGGCCAGGTTCTTGGTGAAAACCAACAGGTGATACAAGGCCTTTATGCAGCCGGAGAATGCGCCTGTGTATCGGTGCACGGTGCTAACCGGTTGGGTTGTAATTCGCTACTTGACCTTGTGGTGTTTGGGCGCAGGGCGGGGAAAAAGATACTCCAGGTACTGGAAAGCCTTGCATGGGTCTCGTTGCCCGACCATCCAGAAATGGATACTCTTGCAAAGATCGATCGTTTAAAGATGCGACAGGATGGAGAAAAGGCCGGGGTATTGAGGAATGAGATGCAAGAGGCCATGATGGCGTATTGCTCCGTATTCCGTAACAAGAAAGACCTGAATAAAGCCCTTGCAACTATCCAGTCTTTAATGGAACGATATGAGGGAGTTGCAATAGATAATCGCGGACTCAGATTTAACACAGACCTTACGGAAGCCCTTGAATTAGAATCCTTACTCAACCTGTCATATATAATCCTGGTTTCTGCATTGGCAAGGGAAGAAAGCCGGGGTGCTCATTTCAGGGAAGATTATCCCGAAAGAGATGATCAAAACTGGCTCAAACATACCATGATCCGGAAAACTAATGACGGTTATAACCTCTTCTACAAGCCGGTGACTATTACGCGATTTGAACCAAAACCGAGGGTTTACTGATATGGAAATGAAATTCAAGATATACCGTTTTGATCCGGAGGCAAATAAAGAACCTTATTACCAGAATTATCAGATTTCCGCCGATCCTTCGGATCGTATACTGGATTGCCTCAACCGGATTAAATGGGAGCAGGATGGAACACTCAGTTACCGGATGTCCTGCGGCCATGGTGTGTGCGGTTCTGATGCCATGAAAATCAATGGCCGCTGCGCCCTGGCTTGCCAGAAGCTGGTAAAAGAATATGAAGGGCAGGAGGTAGTTCTGGAACCACTCCCCTCTTATAAGGTTCTCAAAGACCTGGTTGTGGACCTGGAGCCATTCTTCGAGAAAGTAAGACTTGTTCGTCCTTATTTAATCTCTGAAACCGTCCCTCCGGAAAAAGAGCGTTCGCAATCACCAGAGAACAGCAAACAACTGGACACTGCTATCAGATGCATTTTGTGTGCCTGTTGCATGGGTGCCTGCCCGGTGGTTAACAAAAACGAGCGGTTTATAGGTCCTGCCCCCCTGGTATGGGCATTCAGGTACATTTTTGATTCGCGGGATGATAAGTATCTGGAACGGCTCAGGCAACTGGATTATCCTGATGGAGCATGGGGATGTGTCAACCACTACGAGTGTACACGTGTTTGTCCAAAAGAGATCCCGGTTACAAAATACATCAATACCATTAAACAGGAGATACAGAAAACGAAAGGTAAAAGTGGTCAGGTATGATAGTACAAGGCCTCTTATCAAAGGCAGGAATATAATGCGTATGATATTTGCATTCCCACTGGGTATGTGTTAAACTCTTTTCACCTGCAGCTCGTTTCTTACGAATCAGCAACCAAACTACAGGTTGCTATCCTGAGAAAGGGGGGGCTTTTATTTTTTAATATGGTTGAATGATAATGTTTTTATGAGCACTGTTCGTTCTCCTGCGCCCTGTTACTTCCCCACAAAATTGAACAAGTATCTGAAAAACATTGCTCCTTATGGTATTCTGGCGGTAATATCGGTCGCCGTCTTTATTAACACCCTGAGCAATACCTTTGTTTACGATGACTCAGCAACCATCGTAAACAATAATCTGATTAAGAACTGGAAAAACCTCCACTCAATCTTCTCCTTTCATTACTTTATCCTCTCCGGAGAACTTAGCTATCGTCCCGTTGTTACGCTATCGTATTTTATCGATTATTTCCTTTGGGGTTTAAACCCTGCTGGTTTTCATCTTACAAACATCCTCATTCAAACAGCAAATACCGTATTGTTTTACGTCTTTCTGAAAAAGGTTACAAAGGTAGAAACAGTAGCCTTCGTCTCAACCTTATTGTTTATCACGCATCCAATCCTCACCGAGACGGTAAACTCCATTAGTTATCGGGAAGACATCCTTGCCGCGCTCTTTTTTTTAATCGCCTTCGTCTTATTCCTGAAAATTGACGAAAAATCTTTAACCCGGGGTAAATTTTTTACGTACTATGCAGGCTCTTTATTTTCCTGCCTCTTGTCGCTCTTTTCAAAAGAGATGGCGGTTACATTCCCTATCATGCTTATGCTGTTTAACGTCTTTTCTGCAACTCCCGCCAGCCCCCTTCGTTCAATGATAAAAAGGGCGAAAGGTGTTTACATTGGCTATTTTTTAATCACCGGTTTTTATCTGTTTATCCGGTTTGTTCTGTTTCGGCACGCGTACATTCGATTGGATCAAACTCAGCAGGGTCTATTTGTCATGGTTAAGGTTATCGCATCATATATCAAGCTCTTGTTTTTTCCATTCAATCTTAATGCAGACTATGTAGTTCCGTCGGTAACAGCAGGAATACCCTCTTTTATAATTTCAGTGCTTTTCGTAATTACAACCGTCATCCTTCTGATACGATTGTGCCAAAATAATAAAGAACATGGGTTTTTTCTGTCGTGGTTCTTTGTCACGCTTTTGCCGGTGTTAAATATAATTCCCATAGGGAATATCATGGCAGAACGATATCTCTATATTCCCATTATGGGTTTCTGTGGGGCTATAGGAATTCTTATCAAAAATTGTACTCTGAAAAAAAATTTTACAACAATATGCCTGGGAACCGTTATTGTTATTTTCAGCGGTACCAGTGTCCACCGGAACGGAATATGGCGGGATGAACTCACCTTATGGCATTCAACAGTCAATCGTGAACCTAACAGCACCCGTGCGCATCACAATCTCGGTGTCGTGCATAGTTTGAAAGGTTTCTATGACTATGCCGAATTTAAATATAAAAAGACGCTGGAAATTAATCCCAGGGATGTAGAGTCACACTATAACTTGGGAAATGCCTACGAGAGGAAAGGTATGCCCGATACTGCTATCAAAGAATATCAAGAGGCATTGCGGTATAATCCGGTTTATGCCGATGCCTATAATAATCTTGGTGGTATATATAAAAATAAACGGTTTTTCGGCAGGGCTATCGAATTCTATAAAAAAGCAATCCAATGTAACCCTTTCAATCCTTACTATTATAATAATCTTGGACTTGCATACCATGAAAATAAACTTTACAAAGAGGCTATTACAGAGTTTCGAAGGACATTACAAATAGACTCCGGGATTTCTACCACTCATAACAATTTGGGAAATACTTACAAGGAAATGGGGAACTTCGGGGAGGCATTGACTGAGTTCAAAACAGCGCTGAAGCTGGACCCAGCTAACGCTGATACCCATAACAACCTGGGAGTTGTTTATATAGGCACGGAACAATTTGATAAGGCTATCAATGAATTTGATACTGCAATTCAAATCGATCCAAAATTGGCAAATGTGCATAATAACCTTGGCATTGCCTATGCGCAGAAAGGTTATCTCGATAGGGCTGTTAACGAACTGAATGAAGCAGTTGCACGGGGATTTGACAATGCGGATGTACATAATAATTTAGCGGGGATATATTTGACGAAGGGATCGACAGATAACGCGATTGCGGAACTTAAGATGGCCTTAAAATATAATCCGGCAGATAGCAACGCCCACTGTAACCTGGGAAATGCGTATATGTCAAAAAATCTTGTGGATGAAGCTATTTCTGAGTTTAAAGAGGCCGTCAAGTACCATCCTGACGATGGAGAGATATACTATTATCTTGGAAACGCCTTTTACCGGAAAGGACAATACAGTGAATCGGTAGATTCTCTTCGCCGATCGGTTCACTATCAACCAAATAATCCATTAACACATAAAATGCTCGGCGTTATTTATGCAAATTACTTAAACAACCCTTCCGGGGCATTATTCCACCTGAACGAGACGCTAAGATTAGACCCTCGGCAATCCATGGCAAAAGAAATAAAAGAATTCATCAGCAAGCTGAAAAAATAAGTAGCCAATGGTTCTCTGTGTTCTTTCATGAGATTTTTATGAGATGGGTTTCTTTGTTACGTGAGTTCCCAACCCGGAGATTGGAAACCAGAAATTATTTATTGACAATGAAAAAATTACATTTATAATGTAAAAACGATAAAGGCAAACCCCGAGTGATCGGGGGACGCAAAGGAAAGGGTCTTTAATAGGTTTCATGCGGGATTCACCTGAGATAACAAAAGAGACGCGTACCATAGAGGAAGCTTTAACTTTTAAAGATAGCCTTACTGCCGAAGATGTTCAGGAGTGAATATTTTCACAGTAGGGCTTTTTTTATTTCTAAAAACTTTAAGTTAAGGCGGCAGTCTATGTATAGAAAAATAGTATCCGTATTGTCGCGAAACTCGAAGATGTATTTTAGGAATAGAATCATGCATCAGGGCGAGAGGATGGTTCAATGCCTTTCGCTCGTTATGATCGTGGTTGCATCGGGTTTGTGTATTTCTACCCCCTTTTTTACCTGTGCAAAGATTGAGCTGGCGAAACGGCCTTCTAGTCCCTATTTACAAGACCTTGAAAAACTCTGTCACATCGCTGTAAATGGACGTCCGTGGAAATATATCGTCATACATCATAGTGCCACCGCAAAGGGTAATGCTGCCAGATTTGATCACTACCACCGGAAAGACAGAAAATGGCAGCATGGCCTCGCTTATCATTTTGTAATTGGGAACGGTTCTTTTTCGGGAGATGGCGAGATTGAGGTTGGCGGGCGGTGGGAAAAACAAATTCACGGTGCGCATACAGCGAATATGGATTGCAACCGTGTAGCAATTGGGATTTGCCTGGTTGGTGACTTTGAAAATGGTGGAGCCCCAACTGAAAACCAACTCGATTCGCTCGTCAGACTTATTCAGTATCTTTCCAGAAAATACAACATCGCCTCATCCGATATATTACAACATAAGCAGGTGCATCAGAAATGTACCGCCTGCCCTGGTAAAAATTTCCCATTTGCAGAGATTAAGACAAGATTGCTGCAAATCGCGTCAAAAGGAAACAATCATATCCAGGAATTATAATAGTAGGCTTTTGTGGTTTTACGGTGAAAAAAGTTCTTTTCAGGAAGTTTTTGTTCAGTATTTATTATTGCATCGTGTAACTCTTTTTGGTTGCTATTGTCTTGGGTTATTTTGATTGTGTCTTTAAGAGTTCTGCCTTTACATCTTCAATGGAAAGGCCATAAGGTCTTCCATACTCTTGCAGTTTTTTATCATATTTATAATTTCGAGCAGCTACAAATCCTAATCCGCCTCCCTGAAAATATTCATATACCATAATGGCCTGTTCTTCGGTATCTACAAGGTAAAATGGCTGTCTGTTACCTTGCTTTTCTCCCACGACGCCGAAGACATGCCGTGCATTCCCGTCTCCTTGTGCAACGACATAATTTGTCGTATTCTTAAACACAAGCATCATGAGTAGTAAGGCAATAATAACGAGTAAAAGTGTATTTACGCTATATATTCTGTGCATTATGATACCTCCAAAAACAATTCAGCATTTATCAGTCTAAAGCAAGCCCGCTAATTTTTTTATTGTTTGAATCTGTTGTATTGAATTTTTTATTCGATAGGCTAAGGAAATTTGCCTCTTGCTCTTCCCTGATGAGGATTGTCGGTTTTAAAAGGATAACGAGGTTTGATTTTTTGTTATTTTTTTGATCACGGGTAAATAACCTTTTTAATACGGGTATCTTGGACAGTATTGGAATACCGGTAGTAAGATTATCTTTTGTGATAGAACCCAATCCACCAATCATCAGCGTGCCTTTGTCGGGAACACTGACCGTTACAGATACCTGAGAAACATTTATTTGGGGTAATTGGACTATTTGTTCTGGAGGTATATTGGCAGTCCCAACGCCTCCACCAATTGTTTCTACAGTCGTAGATAATCTGCTAAAAGTAAACTCCTGTATCTCTTCAACTTGAAACACAGAAGGAGTCACTTCCAGGTAGATGTACTTTCTGTCTGCAGTCACAACAGGTCTTACGTCAAAAGTAGTTCCCTGTGGTATTGTTCCAATAACAGGGGTTACGACACCCTCGGAGACCGAAGTGCTTTGAACAAAATTAATGGTTCTAACGACGGCAATATTTCCACGTTGTGTATTGGAGAGTGTTATTCTGGGAGAAGTGAGTATTTCAGAATCTTTACTTTCCTGGACGGCGCGCAAGAACCCTTTTAGCATAGAGTCGCTTAAGATGGAATAGTTTACCTGGAGACCATTACCGGATACAAGGTCACTAATATCTGTATCGGCACCTGTATCAATAGATGAATCTTCACTAAAGAATTCGCTAAACTCGCTTCCAAGTTCTTCAAAGAATGTATCTGAGACGGTAATGAAACGGGCTTCAATATTTACCTGGATATTTTGTGACGATCTTAAAGAAGCCAATAAATCTTCAATTTGTTTATGGACATATTTACTATTGACCACTACAAGATCTCCGGGTTGACCCACCCTGGCAATAATGCTTCCTTCACCTTGTCCGGCCATAGTAATCTGCCTTTGCATCCCAGTTGCAGAAGCGCCGATAACACTGATACGGGATGACCATGACGAAGGTTCAACGGTGGCAACAATCAATTCAATCAAATCGAATACTCGTTCTGAGGAGTCTTTTACTTTAACGGCCTCCCCTCTTCTTATCCCCATACCTCTACCCATACCTCCAGTTTGAGCGCTTGCTGCCGCTGTAATATCAAATTCAAGGGGTTCCCTATCATCCATATTAATTAAAATATCTCTCACATCATAGACACGCATTTCCATTTTTTGTTTATAAATATGGATGATGTCTCCTTCAATTACATATTCATGGCTTTTCGGTAAGATATATTTCAAGGCGGTTCTTAATGGTACATCCTTCAGCTTTAATGAAACCGAGACATTTCCCGCTTCCGGATCAATGATCATATTAATATTTGTTTTTTCTCTTATAAAAATGACAACGTCTTTTAATGGCGTGTCTAAAAACTCAAATGAAATGATCGTATTCAGGGCATCTTCAATAACCTTTGGCGATGACTCAAGAACAGGATTTGGAATGAGCCTGAGTTGCTCTGTTTTTCTCTTGTTTTCCTTTACAATTTTATCCAGTTCCGGAAGTGTACGCTTTGAAATATCTCTCCATTGTTCCTTTACAGGAAATTGTAAGGTGTCCTGGTAGGGAATAGATGCCTCTCTGAGGTATTCCTGGCTTTTTAAGTTTTCTTGTTTGTCGGTGACTTTCAGGCCCCCGGTGATACGTCGGTGTCTTATATCATTTATCTTTTCTTTAAGGTACAGCGCCTCTTCGTTAGTCGGGTCAGTAGCTAGTATTGCATGAGTTATTTCTATAGCATCGTCGTATCGTTCGTCCTCAATGGCAATATATACATTTTGCAGTAAAGATACCGGATCATGGTCCGGAGTAAGCGAGGTTGCCATTTCTTTAGGTGCGCTGGTTTTATCCTGTATCTCGCGTGAATCTTTTTTCTCTTCCAGAAGCCGTTGGGATTCTTTGCGTAATGTGTGTGCTTCAGCATTATCAGGTTCCAACAGGATAGCCAATTCGAGTGAGTCAAAGGCCCTCGCGTAATCTTCAAGTCCGATGTACATTTTGGCGGTCTTAAGGTAATAATTATTCGTAGGAGGAGATTTCGTTTCTGAAGCATCTTTACCTTGTAACAGAGATCGATTTGGTGCAAAGAATGATAAACATATATTCAAGATAACAATTGAGATGAGAGTGAAGATACTTTTCATAAAAGCCCCTTTTTAAAAAGGTATTGTTAGTTGGTCGAAGGGATATTTACTGATGAGTAAACAGTAACAGTTTCTGTCCCCAAATTTACTAATTCTCCTATCCATAAATCGTGGGACTCTCCCTTTTTATCTTCAAACACGATCTTCGAAGTTGAAATCATGTGCTTTTCTTCCGCAAGAGAGGTACCTATAAATTCACCCTTTTCATTCCGAAGAAGTGTAGATTTTTTTAGGATAAGTGGTTTTTGTGCAAAAGGAATAATTTTTATTAATCTACAGTGTGTATTGAAATCCACCGCTTTTCTGTTTATTACTCTTTTATCTCCAATTGGTTTCCCATTTTCCACGGTAAAACTTTCTGTCAACCATATATCGTTATGTAGCTTCCTGACCTGAATCAATGCCAGTTCTGCAGTCCCGCCTTTCAGGGTAAATTCTATACTTCCCGGAGCAGGAGCCTCTGAATGTGGAAGGGCTTGTAATTCTGGTTTTTTTAATAAATCTTTGGTTGTAATGCCCGATACTGTTTCCCCTTTTGTGAATTTACCGAAGAGATGGGATTGCTGTACAGAGGTAGCTGGGGGTGGAGTTGTAAAACGTGATTCCAACCGTACAGCATTTTTAAGTTCCTTATCCAAAGTTGGAGGCATACTTGTTTTGAGTTTTCTGTTAATTACATTTGATAGTGAAAGCAATTTTGTATCAATTTCACGTGTCCTCAAATTTAATGTAATAAAGGTATGAACCATTGCATAAACAAGGTAAGCTATGGTAATGCCAAGGACAAATTTTTCAACGTGTTTGAAGGTAAAATTTTTAATATCCATTTTTAAATTTATGCCTTGTAATCGATAACATACGCATCAATAGTAACATCGACAATCGGATTGGATATATGGTTGTTCGTACCTTTCTTACTCAAAGCATCTTCGTTTCCCATTAATGCGTCAGGATTCGAGACTTTATCAGTACTCAAAATCGTGATACCCTCAATAACAAATGAAATATCTGATTTTAAAATATCATGCAGGAAAAATTGGATACGATCCGCCTGCAATTCAACCTTGAGAGTAATGGGTATAATAGTATAAAACCGCCCAAAAGAAGGATCGTATGTAGGGGATGATTCACGGAATGTAATTTTTTCAAGTTTTGTAACTCCGGTATCGTTCAGAGCAACGTTGATAATTGCATCCAGAATCCAGAACCTTTTTTGTGCAGGTAAGATAGTATCCCATGTTGGAATGTCCGGCCCCCAATTTTGGAATGGTAAGGCACCTTCACACACAGCGATATTGTTTGTCTCTAGTTTTGTTAATAATAGAGAAACCCTTTTTATATATTCATTTTTCCAGAGTGCTTCATCTTCAATTTTGATCAGACCTTTTTCATGACCTTCTCTTGAAAAAATTGCTTCCAACCGATCATCTCTTTTTTTCAGAAATGACCTGCATCTCTCAATTTCTATATTGTAAATCTCTGATTCTTGTTTTGCCGATTCAATCCATGCGTCATTATAGAGGTCCTTTTTTATCGCGTATTTCTCCAGCGCCATTGATAGGTCTTCGTTGTCTTTATAAACCCTGACATGCTGATTTGACAGCGGAAATATAAGTACAAACAAGAGGATCAGCAGAATGAAAAAAGCAATACCTATGGAAATCCAAAAACCAAACACCTCCGTGAAAATTCGTGGAAAGATTTTCCTGAGTCGCAGGAAGTTTATATCTCGACCGATGTTCATACCTTATATACCTTCATTTTCAATCATGATTTTTTAAATATTGTTGAAGATCCGTTGATTAATGATACTGAATTTTCCTCAAGTTGAAGTTCCTCTTTGGACTTTACAATCCATCGTATCTCAAAACTGATATAACTATCTTCGCTGTGTTTATAGTTTACTTGCCGGGATGAACCCGGGACAATTTCTGCATTTTTGAATGCCGGGACTCTGTGATCAAAAAGGGTTATATCTTGAATAGGTTTCAGTATGTGTTCTTCTATAAAGCGCATACTCGGTTCTTTGCTTTCTCCTTTGATTCCCATCAGGAGCAGTTTTTTTGAAGTACCAGATTTTGCAGGAGTAGCAGGCTTTTTTGCCTGAGAAGACACTGAAAGCGCTTGTTTCGTTGTGTCTTCAGTTTTCATGGTATCTGCATCTATCCATGAAGACTGGATACTGGTTATAGATACGTTGTCGGGTATCAAGGATAGTAATTTATCCAGCGTTTCCATCCAGATAAACCGGGAAGAATCGACGGAGGAAATTAGGTCGAGTTCAGATTTTTTTGCTTGCGCAAGGCTTTCAGCATTTTTGTATGTCCTTTCGAGTTCCCTTGTATCTTGCAATATTTTTTGATAATGGTTGCCAGAATCATGAAGGTGAGATATCCGCATATGGAATCCAGAATATTGGATAATGAGTGACAGGGCCAAACAACCAATGGTAGCTATGGCATAAGGTTTTTTCTTTGATATTTCTGCTGATTTAATGAGTTCCTGCGGTAATAAGTTAATTTTTATTCTGCCGAACCCGATTCCCTGAAGTGCAAGCCCTAAAGCAACACCCAAATGTAGTATGTTTTCGTTGAAATAGGTAAGATTTATATTGTTTGATAATTTTAAATTGTTCAAAGTCTTCAAGACCTTTACCTCATAGGCGAAATTATCGGTAACGAATTTTACGTTTTGGGGTTCTTTAAATTTATTTCCCACGAGTAAAATAGTCTGAAAATTCGCTGCCTCCTTCATTAAAGATTTGTAATATTCCATAGACCTCTGGATTTCTTTTATGAGATCGGTATCTACCGTGGAAATTGGTATGCTTCTGAGCCAAAAATAGAGATTGTCAACAATAATGAGATCCGTATTTTCTGCTTCCGAGTTTATGATAATTGTCAGGCCATCGATTTGCTGATCAAAAGAAATTAGATTGTAAATTGCCAGCGGTGCAGCCTGTATTGCATTTAGCTTAGGTTTAAGATGTGAGATATTGGCCAACAACTGATCGAGTGTTACTCGCTTAGATGCAAATAAACCAACCTCGATACTGTTTATGTCGGCAACCTTTTCTGTTAATTGTTGGTAATCCCATACAATGTCTTTAAGATCAAAGGGAATTTGTTGTATTGCCTCATAACTTACGATACCTTTTAACTGCTTTTTGTCTACGGGGGGGATGCTAATGAACCTTGGCAACACAGATTGTCCAGAAATAGACACTACTACTTTATCGTCATTTAGTATGCGGTGCCTAGTAAGAAAAGTTTGAATAGCCTCTTTGATATGAACAGATTGTGAAATATTTGCTTCGGATTGAAGCGGAGGAATTTCAATTATACTGAGATCGTCAATCAATAATTCATTAGATACCTGAGTGATTTTTGCCACCCTTAAAAAGCATTCATTTATATCAAGTCCCCAGGCAGATTTTTTTCTTGCGTGTTTAAATATTTGGGAAAGCTTACGGGTATGTAAGTTTGGAATTTTAGGTTTAATATTCAGATATTTTAATTTCATAAGTATTATTTCTTAGGTTTTACTGATTTTTCTTAAGAAATTAATTTATAAGTTAATAATTCACAAATCAGATACCAAAACAACAAAATATCTTTATCTAAATATTAAAATATCCTAAATAATTAAAGTTATTACTTCTTTAAGTTAGCTGTTGTTTGTTAATTTATCGCAATCATAGAAAACTATTTAATTTTTAGTCATATTCTTTAAAATTAACAAATATGTTCAGAAATTACATATAAAAATCAAATCTTTATAGTTGTTAATGTTAAACGTGAGATAAATATTACTGTGCCTTGATTAAAGGCTTTGTTGGAAATTGTCTAAAGAAAAACAAACTGTGGAGTTTACCTCAGAGAGGTCTATGGCACAACCAGGGGCATAAAGTGTAATTGTGTATTACTATTTAATTAAGGGGTAATTTACGCTAGCAATTTTAATGAATACTTTATTGTACAGCGCCAGAATTGATCCCATATTTTTTCAGTCAAACAACTTGTTTCTTTGAATTTTTTTACCATTTTTCATTACGACGTTTAAGAGCTTTTGCCCTTTCTTGTTTTTTGGATTCATGGACATAACAAAGTTGAGTCTTTGTGTAATCTCTTCCTTCTTTAAACTTTTTGGATTTGAACAATATTGAAAATACTGTATTCTGGCAAGATTCAAATGAGTTTCTTCGTGAAAGGGATTAAGCAAAAGGGCTCGCTGGAAAGCAATAGTTGCCTCCCGGTAATTTTTTAAATCAAGATAAAGAGAACCCAAATTATTCCATGCTTCAATGTTATTTGGATCCAGTTCCAATATTTTTTTTAAGGAATTAATAGATTTTTTATAATCACCAAGTTGGAGATAAAGATTCACCATATTGAATAAGACCTTTATGGAATCAGGTTCTCTTTCTAAGACACCGTTATATTCTTCTAATGCCTCATCAAACATATCGTGCATATCATAAAGAACAGCTAAACAAAAACGTGGGACAATAGCGTCCGGTTTTCGTTCAATGGCTTTTTTATAATATGCAACTGCCCCATGATAGTTACCTTCCAGTTCTAGATTATGAGCGATATTAATAATCAACTCAATATTTCCCGGGTCCAATTTTATTGCTTGTTCATACATTTGTTTCGCACTGCCGTATCTGTTCATTTTTTCATAAATGTAGCCGAGATTATGAAGTGCTTCCTGATTATTTGGTTCTAAATCAATTACTTTTTGAAAATACGGTAGTGCTTCAGCATAATTTTCATTTGTCAGACAAGCAAAACCAAGGTTTGCATAAACATCCGAAATGTTGTTGTTCTGCTTTTTGTTTTTTTCGTAAGTCTTTATAATCCCACCTGAACCTGGTTTACTATGATTGTGTTGATATCTTTCTTTAAATCTTTTTTCAGTTAAAGTTTTTCTGTCCATGAGCGCTTATTCTGTAATTTAATAAAAACAAAGGTATAGCACGAGGAACCTTTTGAATAACTCAATTTTCCTGTGTTATCCTGCTCAATACAAAATCTCTGATAGTGCACCATACAGAAACAGGATCCGCTGAAGGGGATTTTATTAATTGTGGATTTTCTTTAAGAGTTTGTGCAGCCATAACACCGGCTAGTTTCGTACGGTTTTCCTGAGTAGAAAACTGAGCTTGCTGAATAATGTGAGAGGGAAAATCTATTTTTACCAGAGATCCTTCTATCTCTATTTCCGATGAACTTTCTTGTATCCTCGAATTATTTTCCGTAGGGACCGTCGCTAACTTTCTTGTATCCAACGGTTCTATATCTGGTTTTAACTCTTTTTCTCCGCCGTCTTTTGAATTCTCAGTTATGTTGCATTCTTTCTCTTTAAAAGATAATACCGGTTTTGTATGGTTATCTTCCTCAGGAACTGATACAGGTTTTCCGTTTCCTCGATCTATAAAATTAGCATCAGAAATACATGTGACTTCTTCAGTTATGTCCGAAAATATTTTTTCTTTGGAACTTTTCTTAGTTATTCTCTTTTGGGTCGCAGGACTATGCATTTTCTGGAAACGTTCTCCAATCTGACGAACAACTTCTGCGTCGATTTCATTAAATTTATTTGTTTCTCCCGCCTTTAAAGATAATTTACAAATTTTATTGATAAGACGGGGTACTCCGTGTTCTGAATATTCCCATAGGAATTTAAATGAATTTTCTTTAAAAATTTCCCTTGTTCCTCCTGCAAGTTTCAACCTTGTTTCCACGTATGTCCTTATCAAATCCTCCGATTGTAACTTATTGATTCTGTTGTACGTCCCAATCCTCTGAAATAGGTTGGTTAGTTTTGGATGTTCTAATCGACGGGCTAGTTCAATCTGCCCCGCAAGAACCAACGTAAATAAATTTCTCCGGTCATCCTGCATATTGGTAAGAAGTCTCAGATTTTCAAGGTTTGCAGATGAAATGGCATTTGCTTCATCAATAAATATGAGAACTTTTTTCCCCTCATCAATCGTGTCAAATAAAAGCTTATTAAAGATTTCCAACAAATCAACTTTTCTCTTTTCTTCACATTGCTTTCCAGTTAGCTGGCCAATGGTTTCTCTCATAATCTGAACAAAAGTAGTACTCGGATTAGTAATTAATGCAATTTTATATTTCCCTTGTTGCAAGGAATCAATAATAATTCTCAGAGACGTAGTTTTACCCAAACCCACATCTCCAATGATAACAGCAACACAGTCTTCCCCTTCTTCTATGGCAAACATGGTTTCCGCAATAGCACTCTCCATAGAAGCATGACATTCTGCATACATTGTTGGGTCAGGAACATTATCAAATGGCGGTTTTGAAAGTCCCCAATATTCATAATACATAAGACATTACCTCCGTCGAAATAAAGCTTTATACTTTACGCCGTGTGGTCTATCTTTTCCGTGAGATACTCAAGGATATCCTTCAGTGAAAAACGCCTCAGCCTGCCCATTTTATAACTCCTAATCTCTTTTTCTTTTACAAGCTTCATCAAAAAACTTTTGCTGACTTGTAGCATTTGACATACATGTTCCGTCTTAAGCATTTTTTCTATATCTACTTTGTCAAAACAAAATTTAAAGATAATATGACCATTTTCATAATCTTGCATATCTAAATGAAAGCCATGTGATGTGCCATTTATTATAGACTTAATATGATTGTTTGATCTGACAAACCCGCACTGTTCAGGCGTTAAAGGAAAGGAAAGGACATTATCATTTTCTCCGGACAAATTTTCTAATGAAGACTCTTTTTCTCTGCACATGCTACCATTATCCATTAACTCATGGATTACCTCTTTTCCCACTTCCTGAAGACTCTTTTTCCTTCTCCTTACAATACATAACTTTTCCATAATTTTCCCAATCTATATATTTCGGATGATGTCCAGTTGATTTGTGTTTCGATAACACAAATGGTTTGCCCTTTTCAGATTTCTGATGTATCGATTTTTATTATTGGTGATTCATAAGCATGTCCACTTTTAATATCATTGTTCTTCCTAAAAAGGCGTTTTTGGCATCATACAATGTACGAATGATTCTAAAAAATGTTTTCCTGTTTCTAAATTTATCGGAATAAATGTAAAAAAGTTTAGAATATTTATATTTCATTAAATGCGTATGTATTTGACTCCTAACATTGTACCTAAGAAGGGTTTTTTGCATTCTCAGTAAAAATATTTTTTATGACGTCTCAAAATCCCGTTTTTCGGGTAAAATACCAAGTAAGGAATTGTTCAGAAAGCCCAACAATGTCATTTTCTGTTCTTGCGTTAATCCAGTGGATATTCGGGAAGCTTCTAAACCAAGTCATCTGTCTTTTCGCAAATCGACGTGTTCTTTGTTTGATCTCGTCAGAAACCTCTGAAAGGGTGTGCTTTCCATTGAAAAAGTCAATAATTTCTTTATATCCAAGCGCCTGGGATGCCTGTTTACTTAATCCTAAAGGGTTGTTTAATAATGTCCGAACCTCATTCACAAGACCACGCTCAAACATGCGGTCCACGCGTGTTTCTATGCGCTTGTATAAAATATCGCGATTGTATTCGATCGCAACCATTATACAGTCATATTTTGGATTTTTATGACCGAACTGGGTTTGAAAAGAAGAGATGCGCTGTCCCGTCTTTTTAAAGACCTCTAGCGCCCGGATAATCCTCTTCTGGTCATTGAAATGTAACTTGCTGGCTGTTTCGGGATCAATGTCAGCAAGCATCTTATGCAGGTAGTTTGGGCCTTTTTCCATGGCAACAGCCTTTAAGGAATTGCGATATTCCCAGTCCGCGGGCGGACCTTCAAATAAACCATCCATAATAGCCTTTAAATAAAGGGCAGTCCCGCCCACAACGATGAATTGCTTGCCTTGTTGATAAAGACGTTGTGTAACGACTTCAAAATCTTTCACATACTGACCTACACTATATTCTTCCCAGGGTTCTATAATATCTATGAGATGATGAGGAATTTTATCTCTTACGGCAAGGGAAGGTTTTTCTGTTCCGATGTCCATACCCCTATATACAAGCATCGAATCAGCCGAGACTATTTCTGCATCGATATTTTCGGCAATTTTTAAGCCAATGTCTGTCTTTCCGCTTGCTGTGGGACCGGTAAGTATCCAAATTGGTAGAGGCATGATATGTTTTGAATATAATTGAGTAAAATGTTTATTTTTACGCCACGAATTTATAAGAAAATTAACAAATTTTGATTATACAAGATAATTTGCAAGAAGCAAAATAAACGCATTTTATAGAAATACCTATTTTAATATTAAGAATTTCAGTGTAAAGCGAAGTGGTACTTAGCTTTATACTGGCTTTCTGAAAAAGTCGCCGAAGGCCTAATTTAATGTTAAGGAATTTCAAAGTTGTAATTGTAAATCGAAGGGTTTCTTCGCTCTATATGTAAAGCCTTATTCAAAAAAGAAGAGTATGTTATCCCGTTTTTATCCAGGTTGAACGTTATCGCCCCTTCCCGGTGCGTCTGTAAAACCATGATGTGATGTTTTTGCAGGATATCTAGCGTCTTGAGGGAGGTTATGCCATCGCTTGAATTGATAAAGGCGTATGCAGGTTGTACAGTATTCAGAAACTCTTCCATGTTATTTATTGAGGAACCATGATGAGGCACTTGAATGATATCCGCCCTGATTTCCGAAGATTTTGATAGGATTGATCCAATCCCTCGTTCTTCTATGTCTGCACAGAGAAGTACGGAGTAACCGTGGTATTCAATCTTGATAACACAAGAATTGTCGTTCGTTGGGGTAATGCCAGAGACAAATGGCGGATGTATTATCTTTACTACGGCGGGTTCAAATCCCTTTAAGACTTCTCCGGAAGAAAGGGCTGCGGTACGGATACGTTTTTTCCTGAGAAAAGTGAGTATTCTTTGCCCCTCTTCGGACGAAAACAGATGCTGCTGTGAATAGACGGATTTTACCTGGAATCTTTCGATGATAGACGACAAACCGCTAAAGTGGTCTTCGTGTTCATGGGAGATGATTACCAGATCAATCTTTTTTATATGCTGACCCCATAAAAATGGAGCTACGATATTTTTCCCGATATCGTAATTCTGCCATGAGCCTACATCATACAGAATATTTTTCCCGGTGGGAAATTGAATAACTATGGCACTCCCATGTCCCACATCCAAGCATGTGATCTTCAAAGAGCGATTTGCGAATTTAAGCATACCTGAGAAAATCAAAATATTAGCGCTCAGCAGTCCAAATATTGCGATTTTCACAAGATCTATGGATAAAAAGTTACGATAGAGCAGCAGAATAATGAACAGGTAATATGCAATGGTCTCTGCTGGTGAAGGCCCGCTGACATAGAAATAGGAATACGGTAAGGATGCAAGGTTTGACACCAGTGATTCTAGTACCATATCTGCGTTTGATGCCAACCAGGCCGAAACAGATGCCAGGGGAGGGCATACCATTCCCAGTGTTAATAATACGATGCCGCAGACTATGATAATCCAGAATAGCGGAAACACAATAATATTGGTGATGGAGATGAAAGGTGTGAAAAGATGGAAATAATACGCTGTAAGGGGAAGGGTTGCCAGCCATGCGGCAAGGGAAACGCAGAAGGATTTCCGCAGATATTTTTTTAAGAAAAACAATCGTCCCCGTTCAGCTTTTACCTGTAACGTTTCTATGAACAAAGCAGTTTTAAACAAGGTACCTTCAATCTTTGACGATCCGTAGACGATACCCATCGTTGCCAGCACCGATAGTTGAAACCCAATATTGAAAAGATCGGATGGATTTCTGATAAGGATAAAAAATATGGCCGTAAAGATACTGCATGTAATATCCCATTGCCTGTGCACTAAAAAACTGCAGAAGAAAACAACTGCCATTATACTGGCGCGAAGTACAGGTGGATTCAGTCCTGTTAAAAACGTGTATAAGGCAACAATAAACAGGATAATTAGCGTTGACAAGGTTTGATTTATTCCCAAGAAGCGCAGCGGTAACAGTACGGTAAAGATGACGATTCCCACGTTAAAACCACTAATGGCAATGAAGTGGATGATGCCCGTTTTCATAAAATTATCAATCGTTTCGTTCGGGAGATCAACCCTGTTACCCAGTAACATGCTGCTGATCAACGGGGCACTGTTGCTAAAAGTATATGTGTAGATCGTGTTGTTCAGTGAATTATTTAATGCGTAGATAAAACCGTATACCCAGTTATTGCGATACGAATCTTTGATCTGTATATTATTCATATTTACTACCGTCATTAAGCAGCGAACTGACGGCATCTGCCTTTGCAAGTAGCTTTTATAATCAAATTCATATGGATTATCGGGAGGGTTTGGCAGGAATGCATACCCGAAAAGTGTCACTCTTTGGCCGTAGACTAACTTATTTATAATAGGCGACGTATTGTCCGCCTTTAAAATTTCCTCTTCCGATGGATACAAATTTACTTTCATAATGCCGGATATCTCTTTCCAACCTGATGCCGTTTCTATTCCTTCAGCACGGATTGTAAAAGAGATTTTGTAATGAGATTTTCTCGAAATTTGCCCTGATTTGACCTGAAGCAATCGTTTATTCAATGTGTTTTTATCTAAGAGAACAGGCGGATTTATAATTACTCCCGTAATGCGTTGTAAAGATTTCCGTGTGGTTAGAACGTATTCAACATGGTTGGTGGGAAGAAAATCAGTTCTGGAATCGTAGTATGCTGTTGATACCACAGTAAAAAAGATAGACAAGCACGGGGGAAAAAATATTCTAAATTTGTATGAATAGATAAATATAAAGCAAAACACCCATAAGAGGAGACCCGTCCCAATGGTAAAATAAATTGGAATCTTTGTGAGTGACCCCGCGTAAATGCCACATATAAGCAAAAGGGTGATAAAAACAACAGGTCGCTGCATAATTCATTTTTCGTACATATTTGTAACACTATGGTATTTTTCTGGTACATCAAATGACTAAAATTTCTCCTTAGCAAGGAGACAAAAAGACTGATGCGAATTGTGTTCCAATTTGTGGCGAGTGTTACGTTTACATTCACCAGCATGTTTTTTCGGCTTTAATTCTTAGTGTTGTAATACATTGTCAGAAACATTATAATTTGATGCATGAAAATGTAGCGCGGGATTTATCCCGCATAAGCGACATAAATGTCGCACTATGATAGAACACAACGCAGTCGCCGAGGGCCTGATTTATTCCCGGACTCAATTCTCTTTCCAGAAAGGCCATAAAATATGGAGAGTTTAGAAGGGGTGAGTGTTATGATAACCTCCGGCCCAACAAGAGGTTATATAGATACCGTAAGATACATTAGCAATAAATCAACGGGTAAGTTGGGTACCGTGATTGCGACCGAACTCCTGAAAAACGGCGCTTACGTGACGTTTGTTTACGGGATGGGCAGTTGCTTTCCGGATATCGCTTTATTAGAGAAAGATTGTGCCAGCCGACTTACACTTATTGAAGTAGAGACAATAGATGACTTATTAACCACGATCCGGGAAGAGCTAAAAGATAAGTCATTCGATGCCATTGTACATGCTATGGCAGTGCTTGATTATACCCCGGAAACGCAGAGCAGCGGCAAGATACCTTCGAATAAAGACAAACTGGTAGTTACCTTTTTAAGAACACCCAAGGTTATAAAGGTGATAAGACAGTTATGGCCACATGCCTTTTTAATAGGGTTTAAATTAGAGGTGGGGATATCACGAGATGCGCTTATTGAAAGGGCATATGCATCCCTGATAGAAAACGGTGCTGATTTAGTTGTTGCCAACAATCAGGATGAAATTATAGGAGAGAAGCACCGGGCTTATTTAATTAATTCACATAAAAAGGTTGAATCAAGATGTGAGACCAGACAAGATATAGCGGAAAATCTGGTGAAAATAATATCAAAACAGTCGGTGACTATTCAGACATCAAGATGCAAAGAAAAAAAAATAAAAAGATAAGAAAGTGCTCCATAACAATTTGAAATTTAAATGCTTCTGTATAAACAAAGACGATATGAATCGCAATAAATTTATTCGAAGGAATTCCAAAAAGTAGCCGGAAGGCCTAATTTAAAGGTGTCATATCACAAATAATTATTCGTCCACAATCATGAGGAATCTTGCATGGCGAACCTGTTTCCATCGTTTAAGGGAAGATTACTTACATTAACCCTTTGCATCTCACTCATACCCATTGCTGCAATCACAATGGTCTACTGTTTTCATGCCAAGGGCGCGCTAAAGCATCAGATACTTGAACAGATGAAGGCAGTTGCGGAGTCAAAAAGGCTCCACATCCGATCGTTTATGGAGACAAAAAAGGGGCGAACCATAGATTTCAGCTCCGATAGGTTCATAAGAGACAGAATTGAAAGAGTCGTTCGCGGTGGGGTTCTCAAACGGGATGCAGTAATTGACTTGAATGAGTACTTATCAAAGAAGAAGCTGCCGCTGGACAATCATCTTATAGCTATAGCCATTGCGGACAGGCACGGCAAGGTTGTCTCGTCTACCAATGAAAAGTTGATTGGAAAGGATGTTTCTGATCAGGATATATTTGTACAAGGGATAAACCGGGGCTACGGTGAAGCCTATATTACACCACGCTACTTTCCATACTTTGGTGCAACCTGCATCCTAAGCTCCGCGCCAATTATCTCCGGGCAGGATACAAAGCCCCTCGGGGTTATTATCAATGCCCATAGCCTCGCATTTCTGAGTGAAATTACAACAAACCGTGTCGGAATGGGAAAGACTGGCGAGGTATATCTCGTGAACAGAGGCAGGATAATGGTCACTGAGTCAAGGTTTATAACCGGTGCATCTCTCAAACAGGTAGTAGATACGGAGCCCGTTCTCAAGATTATTGAAGATGATAAAGAGATGGTTGGCATTTATCCGGACTACCGAGGCGTGCCTGTCGTTGGTTCATCACTGGATATACCTGAATATGGCTGGATACTTTTGTCAGAGATAGATAAAAAAGAGGCATTTCAGCCATTAAAGACGCTGAGTATTGTGGCATTGATTTTCGGTATAGTCGGCGTTGCGTCGGTTACCAGCGTGGGAATTATCTTTGCCGTTTCAACCTCAAGGACCATCAAAGATTTAACGGATGCAGCAGAAAGACTTGCAGGTGGCGACCTGGATTACAGAGTAAAGGTAACCCGCACGGATGAAATTGGCGCCCTGATGAATGGTTTTAATGCCATGGCTGATAAACTTTCTCTGGAAATTAAGGAACACAAACGGGCTGAGACAGAACTGCGTAAGAGCAAAGAACAGACACAGACGATTCTTGATAACACCACAGCCATCGTCTATCTCAAAGACACTGAGGGGCGCTACCTGCTTATAAATCATCAATTCGAAAGGCTCTTCCATGTAACGAAGGATCAGGTTATAGGGAAAACCGACTATGATATTTTCCCAAAGGCGTTTGCAGATGCCTTTCGAATAAATGACTGCAAAGTACTCGAAACAAAAAATTCTCTTGTGATTGAGGAGGTTGTCCCTCAAGATGACGGGATGCACACCTATATTTCCTTAAAATTTCCCATGTATGACTTCGTTGAAGGTCTTTATGGAGTATGCGGCATATCTACGGACATCACCGAACGAACGCGAAAAATCGAAAAAGAATCAAATACCCCAACCCGGCGACAAGCAGACAAGTGATTGTTTTATGCTTCATTCTGCAATAGGACACAAACTGGCACAGATTGACACGAATAAAATAAAAGAATTGCTTATTCCTTTATCAAGCCAAGTCGTGAAACTATCGCGAATATATTGGGATCATTTATATAACCCGGATCATATTGCAGCATTTGGAGGAAGTGTTCCCTGGCCTTTTGCCTATCCCCTTTTGTAAAGTAAATCATACCGATATTTTTGTGAGCGCTGGCATTTTTGGGATCATACTTTATGGCCTTCAGAAACTCCTGGTGCGCTTTATCGAATAACCCTTTTTGGCAATAGACTACCCCAAGGTTGTTGTGGGCATTGGCATGGTTGGGTTGCAATTCCAGGGCCTCTTTGAGTTCAGATATCGCCTTACCGAAATCGCCTTTTTCGGTATATACATATCCCAAGTTGCTGTGTACTTCAGGATAATCATTATAGACTGCTAATGCCTTTTTATACTGAGCTATGGCGTCGTCTAACATGCCTTTTTTAATATACGCGCTGCCGAGGTTGTTAAAGACCTGGGGATTATGCATGCCCATACTGACCGCTTTCTGAAAATACGTGATGCCGTTATCCAGCAAGCCTTTTTTTATACAGGCATTTCCGAGATTATAGTAAGCCTGGGGAAATACAGGTTTACATTTTATTGCCTCAGCATACTCGGCAATTGCCTTGTCGATGAGTCCCTTGTCTATGTACATCGTTCCCAGGCTGTTATGCCCTTCGGGATAATTCTTCTTTAAACGAACGGCTTCTTCTAATTCGTGAATAGCCCTATCCAATTTTCCTTGCTTGTAAAAATAATTTCCCAGATTATTATGCGCATCGTAATTTTGGGGCTGTTCTTTCAAAATAGTTGTCCAAAAAGTATACTCGTTCTGCCAATCTCTATTTCTTAAAATAGTCCTTACGGTGAAAGAACTGCATAATATTATCAGGAGGGGTATAACGATAAACTTATTCAATACCGTATTACCAGGTAATCGGGTTGTCAGCTTGCCTAACAAAAGTCCACCTAAAACGGTGCAAAATCCAGCAACCGGAAAATAAAGATACCGTTCTGCCATGATATGCCCAATGGGGATAATGTTTAAAACGGGCAGTAACGCGATAAAAAAGCAAAGCATAAACAGACTATATATCCGGGGTGCCTGTACCGTATTTTCCTGCAAAAACGGTTTTTTCCCCACAAGCCCTTTGAGAGAGGTCAGGGAGCGGGGATCGGTGGTCGGTCTTTTGACTCCCGATACCCGATCCCTGACCCCTGCCCCCTGCCCCCTCTTTATAGTCTTGAAAATGACAATACCCACAGCGGCAAGGAGAAAAATACTTGTAATAAAGGATAGATTGAAGACGGATAAGACCGGGGCAATCGTATAATCAGCGCTTAGATGAAACGGGAAAAACATCAGTTTTATATACGTAGCCAGGATCTTGATCATTGTCATAAAATTTATCGCGATGCTTCCCTGTACATAACCAGGGGATATTTCTAAAGGGTTTTTTAAGATGACAAAGCGAATCAACACATAAAAAAGACTTATCAGGATATATCCACCATAATAAATTATAAAATCTTTAGCCCACCCCGACTTTGCATGTCTGGCGGCTTCATTGTTTTTTAAGGGAGAAACCGAGTTTGTAATTCCCGCCCCAATGGAAGGAACTGAAACTGGGTTTTCCTGTTTACAGAAAAACCAGAAAAAAAGGATAAATAATGGCATAACGATAGCCGTCTCTTTGGAAAAAAGTCCTATCAGGTAGGTTATGAGACCCAGTACATAATAAGCCCTCATGCGCCATTGTGGCGCAACTTGGTGTGGTTGCCGGTTGTTTGTCCATGTTTTTCCTTGCTGCGAAAGCGAGAGAAGATGTGTGCCCGGGTATGAAATAAGATATCTCTGGCCGGATTTAATCAGACAAAGACACGACAATAGGGAAAACAGTGCAACAAAGATATCTTCCCGGTAGCTAATGGCATTTACAGCTTCCGTTACGCATGGGTGGATTGAAAAGAGAACGGCCGAGAGCAATGCAATGGATCGCATCCTTATAAGCCATAGTAAGAGAGAGTACAGGAGGACACTATTTATTGCATGAAGAATGACATTGGTCAGATGATATCCGAAAGGATTGATGCCCCAGACTGCGTAATCCAGAAAATAGCTGAGGGTAACAACGGGACGATAGCTTAATTCGTTGGAAAGATGAAAATAATCTCTGTTGAAAATTTTGGAAACATTATGGAGTGATCGTATAAAATAATTATCCTCAATCACACCGATATCGTCGTAAACAAAACCACCATGGAGTGAATTAAGAAAAGCACATACGGATACAAGTACTAGCAGTATATATGGAAGTTTGGAATTTTGTATTACCACTGAAGCGGGTTTTTTACGATGATATAAGTATTTATCATTCACAAACATCTTAAAATGGATAAACCAGAACGGCCCTTATGATAGGGGCGGGGTAACCCCGCCCCTACAGTTCTCCGGTCAGCGGCATAAATGTCACGCTACATGTCCCGGCTCGTTCGGCTTAGGGTTCTTCCAGACTATAACTGCGGTGTTTGACGACCTTGGCCTTGACAATGTATACAACTTCTTCGGCAATGTTGGTGGAGTGGTCAGCAATCCTTTCCAGATGACGGGAAATGAGAAGCAGGTGGACGGCGCGTGTTATATTTGCCGGGTCTTGCATCATATAAGTCAGCAGTTCCCTGAATATCTGGTCATTCAGGGAATCAACCGTGGAATCCCGCTCGTATACCGAACGGGCTAGTGCAGTATCCCTGTTTACAAATGCATCAATGCTGTCTTTCACCATGGTTTGAGTAATCACCGCCATCCTTGGGATATCAATGAGTGGCTTTAGTTGTGGTTCCTGATTGAGAGGGATCACACGTTCTGCAATATTCACAGCAAGGTCACCCATGCGTTCGAGATTGTTTGTGATTTTGATCGCCGATGTGATAAACCGGAGGTCGATGGCCATGGGCTGTCGTAATGCCAACAGATCAACGCATTGTTTATCAATCTCCAATTCCAGGGTATCCACCTGTTCGTCGTTTTCCACAACGTGGCGGGCCAATTCACTATTCCTCTCAATAAGGGATTTCACGGCATCGGCAATGGCAGCCTCCACCATGGAGGCCATTTGAATGAGATTTTTTCTGAGTGCTCCTAATTGCTGGTCAAAATGCCGTTCCATAGAATATTATCCGAATCTCCCCGTAATATATTCTTCTGTAACCTTTTTGTCAGGGTTCGTAAAAATTTCAGGAGTTATATTATACTCTATTAACTGCCCATGCAATAAAAATCCCGTATAATCGGAAATTCGTGCCGCCTGTTGCATATTATGTGTGACAATCACGATCGTGTAGTATTTTTTTAGATCCTCAATGAGTTCTTCGATTCTGGCTGTTGCCGTTGGGTCCAGTGCGGAACACGGTTCATCCATTAACAGGACTTCAGGGTCGACTGCCAGCGCCCGTGCAATGCAGAGTCGTTGCTGCTGTCCGCCGGAGAGTCCCATTGCACTCTGGTCCAACCGATCCTTAACTTCATTCCATAGGGCGGATTTGGTCAAGCTATCCTCCACAATTTCATCTAATCGTTTTCTGTCTTTAATTCCGGATAACCGGGGTCCAAAGGACACATTATCGTAAATAGTTTTGGGAAACGGATTCGGTCTCTGGAATACCATGCCGACGCGCCGCCGGAGGTCGACCAGATCAACATCGCGGTCATATACATTTTTGTTATCCAGCAATACCTTTCCCTTAATTTGTACTTCATTGGTGATTTCAGAGATACGATTGATCGATTTGATCAGTGTCGATTTTCCGCAACCTGAAGGCCCTATGATTGCCGTAACATTGCATTCAAAAAAATCCATTGATACATCGTTTATGACCTTGCAATCCCCATAATAAAAGGTAAATTCCTCTATCTTTATTTTTGCCTTTTGTTGTCCTTTTGTGCTGTGTTCAACTTCCATGATAAAAGACCTCGGATTTAAATCAGACATTTGTCGGCTTGTTATGCCACGAAGATATCAAGTCACCAAGTCACAAAAAAACTTCATGAAGAATAAAATTTTATACCTTTTAATTGTTAAAATATTGTTAAGATTGTGTTAAGATTTCGTTAAGATTTTAAATAAGATGACATCGGATGATTTGGCGCCGATCACCACATCATCCCCCACCATTAAATTCAGCCGGTGTACTTCTTCGGTGTCGATGAGCGTCTTAAAATACTGGTCTTCGTGCATAACGGTAACAGCGGCCATGATAGGGTCGGATTCTATGCCAACGATCTTACCTACGATCTGGATGCGGGTGCTTAGTCTCTTTCCCATAAATATTTCTTCCGGTGTCCCCTGTTTGATTACTTTGCCTGACTCCAGCACGACTACATAGTCAGCCAGTTTGTACACCTCCGTCACATCATGGGTTACATAGAGCGTGGTTATGCGAAGCTGTTTTAGGATCCGTTTTAAATCCTCCTGTAATTGTCTGCGTGTTTCCCAGTCCAACGCTGAAAGCGGTTCATCCAGGAGCAAGATATCTGGTTTCCTGGCCAGGGCACGGATCAGGGCAACCCTTTGCTTTTGCCCCCCGGATAATTGAGCGGGATAGTAACGTTCGTAGCCGGATAACCCTACCAGGGATAAAAGGTCTTTTGCTTCTTTCAATCTCTTTTTTTCTTTTATTCCATACGCTACGTTTCTTTCCACCGTTAAATGGGGAAATAAGGCAAAGTCCTGGAATACGAACCCCACGGAACGTTGCTGGGGGAGGAGGTTTATTGCCTTTGACTCATCATACCACACTTCTTCTCCCTTATGGATCATTCCTCCGTCTGCCCTTTCCAGACCGGAAATCAGGCGCAATATACTCGACTTTCCCGCCCCTGAAGGACCAAATAAGGCTGTTACTTTTTCATGAGGAATCTCAATGTTTACATCCAGTCCGAATTCTCTCCATGTTTTTTTAATACGGACTTTTATCAAGGTAAGACCTCCATATTTCCATTAGAGCATGCGCATAAAAAAACGCCTATTTATAAAATAAACTACCGTGAGTATGACAAATGAAAATGCCAGTAAAATGGCCGCATAGATATTCGCAGTCCCGTAATTCAGCGCCTGCACCTCGTCATAGATAGCCACCGATGCAACCCTGGTAACACCCGGAATATTTCCTCCGATCATCAGGACAACCCCAAATTCACCCATGCAGTGTGCAAAGGTGAGTATGCAGCCTGTTATAATACCTTGTCGGGAAAGTGGGAAAATAATGAAAAGGAAGGTATGTAATCTGGATCTGCCAAGGCTCCACGATGCCTCAAGCAATTTTTTATCCACCCCGGTAAAAGCCAATTGAAAGGGACGTATTGCAAATGGCAGATTATAGATGAATGAACCCACAACAAGCCCTTGAAAGGAGAAGGCAAGCGTCTTATGGAAAATACCTTCGTACCAGCGTCCGACAAAACTGTTTCCCCCAATAGCCATGAGGAGATAAAAACCCAGGACAGTCGGTGGAAGAACAATGGGTAAGGCAACTACAGACTCAACGAAGAACTTCCCACGAAATCTTGAAAAAGCAAGCCAGTAGGCAAAAGGGATACCCAGGACAAATAATAAAAGTGTTGTAATAGTAGAAAGCTTTAAGGTTAAGAGGAAAGGAGCCGTAAAATTCATGAAAAATAATCCTGTAGTTTAAAAGTATTTAGCCTCTATGCATCTGTACATGCTGGTATATTATATAATGACAGTTAATATGCAAGTAGCCAACATAATGTATTCTGCCATGCGTCAAAACCACTGTTTTTTCTTATGGCCATTTTAATTGCTGAAATGAAACAACTTCAAGATGCCAAAATTTTTTCATAGATCGTGCTTACCCGCTTAAATATAAACCACTTCATGCTGGCCAAAAAGTGTCATCCAGTTTTATCTTAGGATTGCCGTTTTCCCAGTATTATAAAAGTATTGTGCATTATTTTCCCTGAAATTTTAGGGACTGTAATAGTTCAGCCTCCAACCTAACCTTAATATTAGGGAGGAAATGTTTCTCCGCCTCTTGAAGGAGGAATTTGGGAGAAGGTTAGGAAAGAAGCTGAACTGTTATCAAATACAGCCACCGTACCCTGTATGGTGGCTGTATTTGAATTGTTACCTTTGCCTCTGTTCAATATAACATCTTACCTTTTCCTGGTTAGTCTACCATGATCATTACGTTGGAGGCCTTGATAACTGCATAAACATCTTTGCCTTTTGCCAGTTTCAGCATTTCTGCGGAATGTTTGGTAATTATCGAACAAATCTCAGCCCCTCCCGGCAATTCTATATCCACTTCCGTGTCCACCATACCATGCTTCACTTCTTTGACCGTGCCTTTCAAAATATTACGAGCACTGATTTTCATGCCTTGCTCCTTTCTTGCGGAGACGGTTCCAGATCACCAATCTCCATGATAAAATTAGGATGTCTGGGTCCTCAAGGGAAGCCATTCCCCATTTATAAGTAAGTTGAATATTTACACAATAGTTGTTGTTAACCTATTATGGAAGTGAATAGCCGTATTGAGAAAATATTTTTTCTCCTTTTTTCCCTTGCACAAATTCCAGGAATTTTCTGACGACAGGCTTATCCTTACCCCTTTGCAGGACAACATAGGCTTGTCCCAGCTTGTTATATGCCTCGGCAGGGATGACCCAATAATCTCCATCACTTTCCATTTTTGGAGAACTTGCCTGAGACAGGGCAAGAATTCCCACGTCGGCTGCGCCTGACTGGACAAATTGTGCCGTTTGAGAAATATTTTCCCCGAAGACCAGTTTATCCTGCACCTTGTCCCACAATCCATAGTGCCGAAGCGCCTCCTCTGCTGCCATGCCATAAGGAGCAAGTTTTTGGTTTGCAATGGCAATTTTTTTTACTTTTGGGTCTAAAACGATATGCAATCCCTTTCGTGGATTGAATGCAGAATTCTTCGGTATCCAGAGCACAATACTTCCAAAAGCGTAAATCGTACTCCCACCTTTTACCGCCAGACCTTCCTCTTCGAGACGCGCGGGATAGGTTGTATCGGCTGAGAAAAAAATATCGAAAGGCGCCCCCTGTTTGATCTGGGCAAAAAAATTGCCGGAAGAACCGTACGACACCTCCGCATCGATGGTGGGGTATGCCTTCTCGAAGCCTTTGCAGATCTCATCCATAGCAGGGTTCAGGTTGGCAGCGGCTGCAATAAGGATTTTTTCATCTGCCCGGACAGTATTGTGCAAAGCTATTAAGAAAAATAGTAACCATGTTGCACATGCAATCGAAATAAATTGTGTAACCCGTCTTTTAGACCTTCTCAAAATCATCGTGTCCTCCTCTAAAATATCATTTGATATTGTAATCTGATCCTGTTTTCATCTTTGTCTTCATCGTTAGTCTCTGTTACGAAGTGACCCACATCAGCCTGTATCTGTTGGCGATGCCCACGGAAGTAATAATTGATACCGACCGTATACTCCGTCTGAACATCATCCCGTACATCCTCATTCGGATCAAGCATGGAATAACGGGCGGCAACTTCCAGTTTTTTGGGCAGCACAAAATACCCCGCCTGGGTATAGAAACCGTCAGAAGTTATTGAATCGCCGTCACCTTCCGGGTCATTCTCACGTATATAATATTCACTATCCCAGGTGAACCCCCTGTATCTCACACCCAGGTCAACGTTGCCGATTGCAGAATCGGTATCCTCCAGCTTTTTGTCTTTTTCCTTTGCATTATAGACTACCGATGCTCCGATTGTAGCCTTAAATGTTTCTGTGTATTTCAGATCGGTTTCATCATAATAATCATAGATTCCAAAAGGATTATACCGCGCGCTCAAGACATACATAAGTTCATTGTCGATGTTTTCATCCCTGCCAAACGCCTTTGAGGTATTCTGGCCGGCGCCGCGGAAAACGGCTGCATGGTATTCCACGTGACTGTCAAATGGCAACCCATAGATGTCCAGACCATAATCACGGTCCTGTTTAAAGTTATCGCTGGCAATAGACCTGTCCTGGAGCAGGAGCTTAAAACCTGATGAAATCCACTGGCGATTGGCTGGCACTTTAAAATACCCTGTCTTTATATTGATCTCGGAGAGTGGCGTCCAGTAGAGATAATAATCCCTCAAGTTTACTTCAAAACTGTCTGCATCAATTTCCACATAGTAATTTATATCCTTACTGTAAATATTACCGCCAAAGCACAGCCTTGCCCTGCGCACATCAATATCAGTTGTATCAACTTCATTAAAGTCCGCATCTTTGTCCTTGTAGGTAAAACGTGATTGGAATCTGAAGCCCATGTTTAAAGAATAATTTCCATCACTTGTTTTAAAGCCTATCGAGGCCTTTTCCTTATCTGGCGTATAGTAGCCGTTAACCGATTCATATTTGCCTGGTAAGCCTAATCCCAGTTTTTCCCGCGTCTCATTCGATGCGAGGTAGTTTTCCACTTCTTGTTGTACCTCTTGTTTCATTTCCTGCTTTACCTCTTCTTTAATCTCTTCTTTTGCAATTGTCACAGGTTTTTCACTCTGGGACTCAATACGGTTTCTCAATTCCTTGATTTGCTCCTGTTGGCTTAATGCTAACGTCTCCATCTGTTTCATCATTTTTTGCTGTACGAGAAACGCCTCTTCCATCTGATTTAATTGTTTTTTTAAATCCTCTATCTCACTTTCAGATGCTTTCTTATTTTGAACAACATCCTGGGCAATTACATTCTGTGCTTCGCCTGCAGAACATATAACACAAAATACCATAACTAACGATATACCATATTGAAACCACCTATTTCGCATGTATCCTCCTTTTCGTTGTTGTTATATCATTTGTGACATAACGCATATATATAAAAATGGGCATCAGATTCTAACGTAGCCAGCCCTATAAGGTATTTCAAATGATATATCCGAAAACAACTTATTTTCGATCGTACACATCCTTTCAATCTCTTCATGCTAAATTTCCTTTGATAATATCAATTCCGTTGATTTTACAATGGCCGTTACTTCATTTCCTTCCTGAAGGTTCATTTCTTTAAGAGAGGTATTGGTAATAATGGCATGGAGCATATCACCCTGGGATTCCACAAAAATCTTTGACAACACGTCTCCCTGAATGATCTGCCTTATAACCCCTCTGGCCCTATTCCTTGCACTCAGCATCCCCGAAAAGGATTTTGCAAGCATGATATCCGTACCCTTGATGAGCACAGATATAGCATCACCCACCGATAGATGCATATCTTCACATGAGGCCCTGGTAATGATGACACTCAGGGGTATGTCCTTCCATAAGATCTGCACGTGGGTATGGATCTGCCCCTGTGTTATACTAACGATTGTCCCGCAAAGTCTATTCGCCATCCACCATTACCAGAGAATTTTAATATCAGTTCATCCCCTCTTTCCAGCGGTGGGGAAAAACGTTTCCTCTTTTTGTCCCCTCCGCGAGGGGGTAAAAGGGGGAGGTGGATGAATTGATACGAATTTTACAATAAAATACAGACAAGAAAAACGGCAAGTTTTATGAGGATTTCTTGCTTCCAAACATACGTTTGAATTCCTTTTCCATCAATGAGGTCATCCTATCTGTGTACTTTTGGTATTTCAGGAGCAGTACCTTTGCATCCGGTGTCAGGGTTGCCCCACCTCCACCCTTTCCCCCGGTGGTAACCTCCAACAATCTTATGCCTAATGCTTTTTCTGTGGCCTTGATCTTTCCCCAGGCAGCCCGATACGACATGCCCAGTTCCTTTGCCGCAGCATTCAGGGAGCCTAAACGGTCTACAGCTTCCAGCAACATCCTGCGCCCCTCAGCAAAGGCCACACCCCCGTTTTCTTCAAACCATATCTTAAATTTCACGTTCATATTTGCAATGCAGTATGCCTTATATGATATAACGCTGTCAAGAAAAATTTTCCTGTACAGGAAAAGACATGCGTATTTCCCCTCCAAACTAGGGGATTAAGGGATGTGTTCACACTGCAAAACTTCGTTCAGAGAAATAATTGCGCTTCTCCTTCGGACTCAGGCCTTCTGACTAATGACCGGGGGCTGCTGAAAAGCCGGGATGGAATCGATAGATATAATACGGTCGGCTCATCTTAATCTGCTTTGCAGATTTCATCATAACATCTTGAAGGGCACTATCGGTTAGATAGAGAACTCCACCAGGCCCGAAACTAAAACCATCAGGCCAGCGAAGTATTCCGGGATCCTTAAATAATGTCTGGAGTTTGCCTGCCTGATCAATCCTATGGATGGCAGCATTCTCCATGTCGGTAATATAGATGTTTCCTGCGTCATCAGTGGTAATGCCATCACTCATTGTGATCTCTGCAAACTTCTCTACCCGTTCTCCCAATTCTTTTTCTGTTAGTATTTCCTCATTTAATGCCGATACCCCGATACGATAAAGAACACCGCCATTCAAAGGTGCATAATAAAGCCACCGGCCATCCCGGCTTAAGGCGATGGAATCCACACCAAATTTCGGTTTAAAAATACCAAACATTTTCAAGGGCTTACCATGAATGTGAACCGCATAAGGCCCATTTCTTACCGAAGGATGTTTTTTTAATAAACGTCGGGCTTCTTTCTTCTCAACATCATACACAATAATGGCTTGGTTTTGTGCCAGGGCGCTGGTATCGGCAATGTATATCTTCTTCCCCTCGGCATCAACCTGGAAATCATTGAGCATTGAGCCAAAACCAGCAATATTTCTGGGAAATTGAAATTCGTGTACCAATTGATTCGAATGTAAATCAAAGGCATAAAGCTTGACCTTGCGAAACCCATGAGCACCATAATCCAATACCCACAAACGGTTCTGCCTGTCAATCCGCAGAGAAAGAGGCGAAGTAAACTTTTCCTCCTGAGCGTCCTTATCAGGATAGGGTACTACCTGATTCAATACCAGTTCGGCTATATGAATGGACGGTTTTCCGGCAGGGTGAAAACTAAAAAAGACCCTTCCATCGGGAGAGACTGCTATGTTTCCGGGTGGGTAATCCAGTTCAGCATATATTTCTAAGTCTTTTTCGGCAGAAAAAAGAGGCTGTGTGGAACGGTCTTCAAGTTTCTCGCCAAAAAATGTGAAGGCACAGCCGTTTAAGAGAATAAGAGCCAATAGAAGAAGTATATGTACCAGTATTTTCGTATCTCTGTTTTTAGAGAATATCATACCATAGCAAAGCCGCAACCAACTGCCCTTTAAAAACTTATCTTTATCCACATTTTCGCCTGACACAGTGGGTTATAAATCCCCTTTAAACTTCGTCGTGAGCATTCAGTCGAACGAAAAGGGGGACGAAGGGGGTTGTAAAAACTTTCTAAACTTGTCCTCGTGAAAACGGGGACATGCCTTCATGAAACTCGTCCTCGCGAAAGCGGAGAATGGGGAAAAGATGTTTTTATAAGGTAATATTATAGTTACTTTTCGCTCTGAACAAATAAAATATAGTGAAATATTTTGTAATTATGGTATAAAATTGAGAAAAATATTCTTGAGCTTTATTATATACCCAAATAGCCGTATAATAAGACGGCTATTAGTACGGCTAATTTCATATTTTATCCGTAATTGAGCTTGCGAAGAGGGAATTATAAGATTGTTTCTTTTTTCGCAGATTCAGCAAAGCAGCTTAGTCAAGTCGTTCGGTGGGTGTAAATATAGGAGAAATAACATGGAAAGAAAAAAATATGTATATTGGCAAGATGGTGATACGTGGCTGGGTTACCTTGAAGAATATCCAGATTATCAGACTCAAGGAGAATCACTTGAAGAATTAAAAGAGAATTTGAAAGATATTTATCAAGAATTAACTAGCGGTAACATTCCATGCATACGTAAGGTCGCTGAGCTTGAAGTTGCATGAAAAGAAGAGATTTAATAAAGCAAATTGAAAAGATGGGGTGTATTTTAATCCGTCACGGTGGAAAACACGATTGGTACCAGAATCCTAAAACAAAAGTGTCACAACCTGTACCAAGACACAATGAAATTAAAGAATATTTAGCCAAACATATAATAAAAATGCTTGAAAACTAAGCGCCTAACGAGGTGCTCCACCTGACTGCTATTCCGCGCAAACATGCTGTCCTATAAAGTGTTATTGAAAACTAACGAATGTGAAGTTGTACACAAACTGGATTTCTGACGGAAACCGTATGATTGAATCCCCATAGTGTGGGGAACATCGGCTTCGTTCAACGGTATTTTATCCATCGTTGAGCTTACGAAGAGAGAATCATAAGGTTGTTTCTTTTTTCGCAGATTCAGATAAAACCGGTACGGCATTATTATTCGG
This sequence comes from Candidatus Brocadia sp., assembly GCA_021646415.1. NCBI lineage: Bacteria > Pseudomonadati > Planctomycetota > Candidatus Brocadiia > Candidatus Brocadiales > Candidatus Brocadiaceae > Candidatus Brocadia > Candidatus Brocadia sp. Next base: position 199,229 of record SOEU01000001.1, on the reverse strand, counting down.
CTCAGCCACAGATAGAATACTTAATGTTAGGTGAACAGGAGAATTGGTTGTGCCTTCCATCTTTGATATCCTAAAGACATGCCACGACAAAACTGTTGATTCCATAGAGTCGTTACGCTTTGACAAGAGCCATCCATGGCATAGAAATCTTGTTGCCCTCCATTGCTCGATAATAGAACTTGTTGGTTGTATGGTTACGCTTTTGGATGGGAATGGTAATACTGGTGTTCCATCTATCTTTCGTACGCTTCTTGAAACCTATGTCGAGTTCAAGAATCTGCTTGATGATCGCTATTATGGCTATCACATGGAGGCGAGCTATCTAGACCAATGGCTAAAGTTGTTGAAAGAGGCGAAGAAAGGAAATCCACATCTTTCAGAAATTGCTAAGGCTTTGAATTTAGATGAGGCGATTCAAACGGACGAAGAAAAACTGAATAAGTTAAAGATTAAGAAGTATTTGCCGCTGTCTGTACATAAACGATTTTTGCGTTGTGGAATGGAGGCCGAGTACAGGTCACTATATAACATGCTTTGTAACCACGACCATCCTAACATCCGGGCTCTAATTGAACGCCATATAGAAATGTCTGACGGAGATTTCAGCGTAGTGCTTTATAAAGGGCAGCCTACAGATGAATATGAGCCAGATATCTATTATGCTTGCTGTTTGTTGATTGACTCCGCGATTAGGCTCCACAAGGTCTTAAATTCGCCGGTTATCTCTCAGCTCGAAGAATTGGATAAGTTGGTCAAAAATTGGGCTAATTTTCACCTAACTACCGATTAGAGCGCGCCTGTTACTCCGGGCACTCAACCGGAACGTTAGACATTAGGGAACAGAGAATATGGGTGCGAATGCTTTTGATTGCTCTATGAGAGAGTTAGTTATGGCCAATTCAACTGCTTTGATTCCACCGCAATAAAAAACCAAAAGCTATTCGATAATCAACAGAACAATCTCTTGATAAACATGGTGCCATAGCATCCCCTCGGAAGAAAGAATTTCAGGATCAACTTTTTCTTGCCCTGGTAAATCTCATCCTCCGCAGAATCAACCGAAAGGTCTTCAGGAGTGACTATTGCCTTCCTTTCGATACCCTTGAAAAAGGCCTGTCTTAATTTTCGTATATTAAACATGGGGGACTTTAAGTTGTTTTCCTTTAACACCTCTGAATAAAGATTTTTTGTAAAATCGTCGGGCATCCTGATATTGGATGCGGGCATGGGAATGACCAACGTGCCTAAATACGCCTTACTCCTGTCGCCTAATTGCATATAAAACACATAATCCCCTGCAATCCCCTTAGAAATTTTTAAATCAGGCCTTCGGCTGATAATTTCCCCTCCTTTGATGGGACTTCGTCGTGAGCGCTCAGTCGAACGAGGGGATAGGGGAGGGTGATCATTCTTTTCCCTACACCCCCGCCTAATCTCCCCCGTCGAGGGGGAGGAATTGATCGTTTTGGAATTCCCTGACATGAAGCTATCATTGCTGACTGATCGAATAATCTTCCGTAAAACTTCATTCCAAATGTGTGATTGATATGCAGAAAAAAAGAGGACCATTTTTTCATGGGATATCCTTTGAAGAATCGGAATAAATCCCTTTGGATGCTTCTCCAGATATCTGAACGTTTCTTTTTCAAACTTGCTCGTGGCTCCTTTCAGGCACTCTTGCCAGTTACCCCAGTTTTCATAGAAGAATTTTCTGTGTTCCTTTTCTTCTTTACTGTCCTCCGGATGGATACTGGAAAAGTATATCTTTAATGCCCCGTTATAGTGTTTCTTAAGAATCTTTTCGGCGATAAATCCCTGCCGGGCATCAAAACTGCCAAATCGCTGATCATCGAAATAGTTAGGGTATCCGTCTTGTTTTACACGGTCAATCTCATGTAATGCTGACGTCAAATCATTTTCTGTAAGATTCCTCACAACAATTTGAAATTTGTTTCCCGTTATGAGGTCGGGTCCCATGGGCCTGTCCATATACCCCACAAAACTCAGGGAATAATTCTCCTCATCCACCTTTGTCGGGACGGGATATTCATGCAGTGATATGGAATTTGATCGTACTTCTTTATCTTTTGCATGAAACCGTGAATTCGGGGGCTTAATCCGGAATTTTTTTCTCCCCTCCCTATCCTCCCCTTGCGAAGGGGAGGATAAAGGAGGGGTTGTTTTTTTATCGCCCTGCCGTGCGATTGTTATATATTGCGATGTAAAGGCATATTTATCCTTTTTGCCGCCATAGGAAAAATACGAGTACGGTATGCTGAATTTCCTGGAAAGCATCTTTAAGATGTCAACGGTATTCCATCCCCTTTTTTTGAGGAGATAGACGCGGAAATTTCCGTCTTTTTGTAATGGAAGGCCTGCGACCTCTTCCACAATAAAATCTTCTGGTTTAACCTTTATCTTTAGCATGGGCACTTTTGATTATTTTGTTTAGCTATATTCGACAGGATTTACAGGATGAAAACAGGATAAATATCAAAGAAAAAGGTATTGTAAATCCTTTCTCAAGAGTCCCGCCGAAGGCCGCTAATTACGTTAAGGGATTTCGTTTTATTTATACGGATTTTCAAAATAAATAGCTGTTGTACATATTTACTTAAATAATCGATGGAAGACCTCTCCTTTCTCCCCTCCTTGCGAAGGAGGAACAAGGAAGACGTTTATCTTTACCTCCCTTTAGTCCCCTCCTTGCGAAGGAGGGGAAAGAGGGGTGGTTATAAATGTAAATTCTTCTCGATCAATAAAATTATCCAGGTAGATATCACGAATGGGGCGGTCAAGGTAATTATGCCAAGGTTCATGATTCCATAGGTTATGAAAACAGAAACAATACTGGATGCTGTTGCCAAAATTACATAATTCCACCTTTTATCCGAAAATGCGATAGCGCATAAAACTGCATTAAAACCAAACAAGCCTACGTTTATCATAGTGAGGGGAAATGAAAACAGAAAAGCTATAATAGCCCCAATCAAAGACCCCAAGAGTGCATAGAACGCAGATATCCTTGAACTTACCAATATTCCAATAAATACTATGATACCGGAAATCATATTTTCCTGAAACATTACCTGCCCAATACCCTTACTCACAGCGGTAATAATTTTTAGGTTACTTGCATTTGAAAATGGTACTGCTTGCAGTGAGATAATCTTAAATGTTACGAGAAAGAACATTGCGATCCAGGTTGAGACAATGAACGGCGCGGTATAAGGAGGCAATTTCCCTGTGCTCATTACCTTCCTGATGATTGATGATAGGATAGAACCGAAAAATAGGGCAATGACAGATGGAATGTTGAGTCCAAAGAAACAAACAATCGCCAAACCAACCAGGGCGCCGTTATACCCGTAGAGACCCTGTTCAATATCATTTCTGTCGTATTTAAGAAATAATGCAGTAAACGTCCCAACGAAAACACCTATGATCGCACCAATACCCATAGTCCAGGAGTTACAGAAAATCCCTGCCAAAAACAAGATGCCCGTTGTTACATTATTGAGTAAAAATATTTGGCTAATTCCCCTGAGGATTATTGCTGCAAATTTTTTATCATGTATGAAAATCTGTGTCATCTGTGCAATCTGTGGTTTCAGGTGCTTTTTATCGGCATGAGGCAATGTCTTAGTTGCCATTTTCCTTCTGCTACCATTTCGTATTATCGGGATTTTCCTTATCAAGTTCCCATTGTAAGAGATTGTCGATAATATATTGCCTGATTTTGTCTAGTTCATCTTTATTTCGGATAACATGTTCATAAAATCGGGGTTGCCATACTGTTTTGCCATAGGATTTTCGGATTTCGTTGATCCGTTTTTTTGTTACCGCCTTGAACGACCGAATTATCGTTGGAATGGAATTGGAGGTCGGTCTGCCGAATTGTTCAAACGTAGGGACACGGTGCTCCGTGTCCCTACCTCTGTCCAAAATTATGATTATTCCATGCACATGATTTGGCATCACAATGTATTTATCTATGATAATATTTGAACGTATTTCCGCCGTTTTTACCCATTCATTTTCAACAATCATCCCGTATTCATTTAGTTGCATCTCGCTGTTCGTCACATTTCCAAAAATACATTCCTTGTTATACGTACATATTGTTATGAAATATGCGCCTGCCCTGGAATAATCGTATTCCTTTAATCGGATTGATCTGCGATGGTGTTTGTCCGGGTCGTAGGTCATTTTTTTTCCGATTATACCGTTATGCCGATATACCGATGTAGGGACACGGAGCACCGTGTCCCTACTTTCTTTTAATTGCGTTTATCATTGGAGTGGGTGAACTGTTTTTCTTAACAATATACCTTTGCTATAAGATATTTTGGCTGTGTCCTTATGAATCAACCTCTATTTTCCCATCAATGGTATCTAAAAAAGTCTTTATAGCCAATTTTCTTTTGTCATTATCATCCAACTGTTTAAACTTGGGAGAAGAAAAGAAGTTTCTTATTCCTGGTTCTATCTGTTTTAAGTCTATAAATTCCTCTATCCTTTTAAGCGGAATTTGCCAATTTGTTCTTGTAACATAATCTGACATTCCCCAACTTTGTGATTTACTTAAAAAACTCGTAATGAAATCAATTAGCCCATCATCATTTTCTGTCATATTATTTACAAATTTATCTATTTGCTCTTTGCTTCCCCATCTTTTCCAATCGCAAAGTATTGGAAATAAATAACGATGTTTTGATAATCTGCCATCATTTGCCCAAATTTCAATCTTAGCACAAGCGAGCTTTTCTAATTCTTCAAGCTGAGTTGCATTAACGGTTAATTCTTCTTCTGGTTTCGATTTTTTTTCTGAACCGTATTTGCCATGTTGTTGGCCTTGGGCAGCAATCTCATTTATTATTGTGTACAAACTCCTTCCTGCCTTCTCAATTGCATTCTTAAAAATTATAAAACGGTTTTCCTTGCTATCAAAACGATGACTTAATTGGTAAAATAAACGAAATATTCTCATAGGAGTATTTATACCAAAAAAACCAGTATTTCCTTCGGGAAATAAATCTCCGATATCCATTAAAACTGTAATGATATTCTCTATATTCTCCTCAGGAATATCTTTTCGTGTATAATCCTCCATTCGTTCCAGAAATCTTACTATTCTTCCATCCTCACTAAGTTTTAGTAAGGCTTCAGCAAAGGTATCGTAGCTATGTGCCAGTGATAAGATTGTCCTGATTTCTTTTTGAGAAAATTCTCCTTTTGGAATTGAGAGATTAAAGAATGTTTCAAAAAAATCGGGGCTGCATATTCGACCATCTTTTCGCCAACCTCCCATACTTCCATAATGATACCCAAGGCTCCCATAAATAGATTTAAGCTTTGGAAATAAGTTTGTCAAAACTTCCTTTAGTTTTTCTTGCTGTAATTCATTGGTTCTGCTGATTATTTCGTCGCAATGTTTTTTGGCTTGCTCTATCACCGCCTTGTCTTTTTCATAATTTGAATCATGTACCCCTAAAAAAATATCTTTATTATCTCTAATTCCGTCGTAGACCTCTGGCATAAAAACTTGAATTGCAGTAAGAGCAAAGAAATCAACCACATTTACCTCATCTTTTACCAGGTTAAAACCAAATCTTAACGAATTAATATACCGTGTGACATCTCTGATATTGTTAAAGACATATTTTAATCCACTATAGTGGAAAATGTAATCCCAATAAGTTTGATTCCACCTATCTTCCGGTATGTCTTTAATTAATTCATCAAGTTGGTTGAATAACAAACGCTCTACTTCTTGTTTCGATATAAGAGGAATATCAAAAGGTACTTGTACAATTTTTTCTAAGTATTCTAAACCAGAACCTTCCTGTACTCTTTCTAACGCCTTTATAACGACATCTTTGTCAAAAGCAAGCAAGTATATTGTATTGGGAAAATCACCTAATGATTTTATTAATTGAAAAATCTGACGAATTTCAATATTACTAAGACGATCAATGTCATCAATGATAACAATAATTTTATGGGACTGTTTAGCCAATAAATCGTTTAATTCTCTACGTATGCTATTCAAATCATTTTCTCTGTGTTCACCAAAAACTTTTAAGGTCTTGCCTGTGGTTTGAACAATATCTTTTACAATTCCCATAAGCTGACCAAATACCGGAATTAATTTTACTGGCTCAAAAAACTTTGTATATGCTTCTAATTTTTTCCCTACTTTCCTAATAGTGACAGAATAATCTTTTCTGGTTAGGGTAATAGATAATTGTTTAAAGAACTGACTGATTAGTTGATTTTGATCAGAATAGTTCCACGGATTAAATCTAACAATGATAGGTTCGCTCTCACTTTTCTTATCTTTACAAACATAATTAATATGTTCCAATGCCATATTGATTATTGAAGTTTTTCCTGATCCCCATGCACCGAAAAGCCCGATCACAATACTATCTTTTTCTTTGTAATTAAGAATAGCATTGCCAATCGATTGTGCGAATGTTTTTCTGCCTAAGATATCTTCTTTATAGGATTGAATTGGTTGATCTGGTTTAAACATTTTTAACCTCTTTTTATATCTAAAAACTTTTCAAAGCTGGTTCAATCGTACCAGATTGAATTAGAATTTTGAATTTGTTTCCCGGTGGGTCATAAGAGGACTCTCGTCCATTCCCCTCGACGCCCCGTGGAGATATGTCCCCTGAGATTTTCCAAATTTCTCAACCAGTTTATCCATAGGTATTGCAGCAAGATCTCCGATAGTTTCTATACCCATCTCCTTTAAAGATTGCTCTGTCTTCGGCCCAACCCCTAGGAGTTTTCCTACTGGTAATGGCCAGATATGGCTTTCAATATCGGCCTCGGTAATGATTGTGATCCCATCCGGTTTTTGCATATCGGAGGCCATCTTTGCAAGGAGTTTGTTAGGGGCTATTCCAATAGAACAGGTAAGGCCTGTTTCGTTTAGAATCATCTTCTTTATCTCCTTTGCAATCTCCACCACCGGTTTGTCCATGTGTGAGATATCGAGAAATGCCTCATCAATGCCCGCATCTTCCATGATGGGACAGAATTTTCCCAGGATATCTTTTATCCTTTCAGAGATCCTTTCGTATTCCTTATGATCTGCGGGAAGAAAGATGGCATGGGGACATAACTCGCGTGCCGTCTTTAATGGCATCTTAAAATAGATCCCAAATTTTCTGGCCTCATAGGATGCAGTTGATACCAAATCCATCTTTGCGGGGTCCCCGCTATTACCAATGACCAGGGGTTTGCCCTTCAGTTCAGGGTGTCTCTGCTGCTCAATCGCTGCAAAAAACGCATCCATATCTGCATGAAGAATCCGTCTCATAGAATGAGTATCTATTTCTCACAAGAATGTGGTACCTTTAATCCGCTGCGTGAATAGCAGAAAATCGTAACATTTTAGCCGTTTGAAAAATTGCCTTTAAATAAACCACCACTACTTGTTACCAAACTCCTGTTTGGGAACACAATTGCAGAGAAACTAAGTTTTTCGTCCATTACGCTCCCAAACAGGAGTTTGGGAGCGAGCAGAAGAACGCATATAGAATATATAGTATACCGTTTCATAAAAATGTAAACACACAAAAAATGTCATTGCGAGGAGCAGCGCAACGAGGCAAATGTTTGCAGTTAAAAAGATTTGAGATTGCTTCGCTATCGCTCGCAATGACAAAAGGGTGTAAGGCTTTTCATGAAACGATATAGAGTGTATTGCCCCATAAAAACCTCTTTTTTAGAAAAATTTTTATTTCTTCTTCATCGTTCGACTAATTCCCCGATTCCGCATTTTATATAATTCTTGACTCTCCTGAATAAAGTATTCAATAATAGTGGTAATAATTCGTATTATTGGCGTTGTGCCTTTTCTGGTATGCGAGGTTAATACCTGGCATGATTGTTAGACGAATAACGAAAATTGTTTAATATGACGATCTATGAGTATTAAAAAAGTAGTAAATAGTCCGGATGCCAATGACTGCTTTGTTGCCATCGATTTTGAGACTGCAGATTATGGTCGCGACAGTGCCTGCTCAGTTGCATTGGTCAGGGTGTTGAACAACCAGATCGTTGATAAGGTGCACTTCTTCATCCGCCCGCCGCGCCGTACGTTTGTGTTTACGTATCTCCACGGAATTTCATGGAAACACGTTGCCAATGAGCCTACATTCGGTGAACTGTGGCCGCATATAACTGAGAAACTTGCAGGTGCTAAATTTATTGCAGCACATAATGCAGCCTTCGACCGTTCAGTCTTCATGGCATGCTGCCAGACCGCTGCCCTGCCGTCACCGGTACTGCCGTTTCAATGCACGGTACGGCTTGCCCGCAAGACATGGAATCTCCGTCATGCAAATTTGCCCAGCGTTTGTACTTATCTTGGCATTCCCCTGAAACACCATGATGCAGCGTCTGATGCCGAGGCCTGTGCCAGGATCGTAATTGCGTCGCGACTGCACTTGAATTCCTGGTAGCTCTTCAAATCCCGAGATAATCTTGTGATACATCCGCCAGCCTGTGGGAAAATAGCAATACGTCTGTTTTTGGCATTTACTTTTATTGAAATTTTGATAGTCTTATTAAGGGGAATGGGGTTATTTGCTTAGGGGCTTTATAAAAATGTTTTGGCATTTTTTAACAAAAATATGAATAAAACTAACCCTATCAGGGTTTAAAACCCTGACAGGGTTGACTCACAAATTTCGTGCTTTAGATTTTGTCTTTTCCGACTCGTTCGGGTTAGGATAAAACGCAAATATATGGATAACAATAGTAATGCAATAACTCAGATCTTGAATTATGCCCTGGACTATGCCAGCAAGGGGATTATGATACAGGATACGAACAGGAAGGTGGTGTTTTTTAATCGTGCCTGTGAGGAGATCACAAAATGGCCGAAAGAGGAGATCGTTGGCAAGGATTGCGGTTTTATTTTTCAATGTCATACCTCGACTGGTATGTGCCTGACGGAGAAATATTGTCCTGGTATGGAGATTTTCAAGGGCAGAATTTCTCAGGCCGCCAGAGAGCTATTGATCAGGCGGGGCGATGGCCGTGAATCCTGGGTGGAGACGAGCGCTGCTGCTATCACCGATAGCGAGGGGAAGGTGACACATATTGTTACCGTTATAGAGGATATTAGTGAAAGAAAAAGGTTCTCGGATGAAGTCATCAGGTCGAAAACCTTGTCCACCCTGGGTGCATTTACTGCAGAATTGGCACACGAAATCAAAAATCCTTTAAATGCCATGCACATCCAAATGATGGTGCTGGAGCGGGAAATACGGGATATTCCAAAAATACAGGAAAAATCAAAAAAGGAATTGCTTGACACGGTTTCGGTGGTTCAAAAGGAACTTACCCGTTTGAGTGGATTTGTCGAAGAGTGTCTGCATTTTTCAAAAACAGGGGAACTCAACAAACGCTCTGTCGATATTCATGGGGTACTCGATGAAATTGTTTCTTTACTCTTGCCTCAGGCGCAATTGATCGGTATTCAGGTGGAATTAGAGGTTGCTTCTGAACTGCCAAAAATAAAGGTGGATAGGGATAAGATCAAGCAGGCGATCCTGAATATCATGATTAACGGTGTCGAGGCGATGCCCGACGGCGGAAAGCTGCGGGTAAGTGCGAAACATGTTGAAAATGAGATACGGATTTTCTGTCAGGATACTGGCCCGGGCATTCCCGATGAGGTGAAAGACAAAATATTTGATTTGTTTTATACCACCAAGGATGGAGGTACCGGGATAGGGCTTTCTTTTGCCCAGAATGTTGTTCAGGCCCATGGAGGAGCGATACGGCTGGAACCATCGAAAAAAGGCAGCAAATTTGTGATTGCGATTCCGATAAATTAGTTTATCTTTGATTTTTGAGATCCAAGGTATTTACGATTTTTATGACAAAGCCAAGGTTGTTACTTATAGATGATGATAAAAATGCGCTGAACGGATTGGTGAAGATCTTAACGCATGATGGGTATCCTGTTTCCGGCGTTTTATCTGGTTATGAGGCCTTAAATCTTCTCTCCCGGAAAAATTTTGATATCATTATCACGGATATGAAGCTGCCGGGGATGGGGGGATTGTCGCTAATCCATGAGATACGAAAGAAAGAAGTGTCGGCGGCTATCGTGGTTATTACCGCGTACAGCTCCGTAAAAACGGCTGTGGAAGCGATAAAATGCGGTGCCGATGACTATCTGACCAAACCAATCAATCTGGAAGAATTACATTTAGTGTTGGAAAAATTGTGGGAGAGACAGCAGCTGATTGCCCAAAACCACATATTAAGGGAGAAGCTCAAAGATAAGTATAAATCTTTCGAACTTGTTGGAAGTACGCCGCAGATGCAGCAGATATTTCACATGATAGAGGATGTTGCCCCCAGCACGGCTTCGATCCTGATTTTAGGTGAAACGGGGACAGGGAAAGAACTCATTGCCAATGCTATTTATTCCCGAAGCGAAAGGGCGAGCATGCCTTTTGTTGCCTTACATTGTGCTGCATTATCAGAAGGCGTACTGGAAAGTGAACTTTTTGGTCACGAAAAAGGAGCATTTACCGGCGCTGTTCAGTCCAGAAAAGGCCGGTTCGAGATGGCAGACGGAGGCACACTTTTCCTGGACGAGGTGGGTGAAATGAGTTTAAAAGTACAGGTGAAACTCCTTCGCGTTCTGGAGAAAGGTGAGTTTGAGCGTGTCGGCGGTGAAAAAACCCTGAGGGTTGATGTGCGGCTGATTGCAGCGACGAACCGGGACCTTGAAAAAGAGGTTGCGGAGGGGAGATTTCGCGAAGACCTGTTTTATCGGTTAAATGTCATTACGATCCATTTGCCACCATTGAGGGAGAGGAGAGACGATATCCCCATCCTTTCCAATTTTTTTGTTATTAAATATGCCAAAAAGTATAAAAAAGAAATCGACGGTTTTACCCCCGATGCAATGGAGGCGCTTTGTGCGTATCACTGGCCCGGGAATGTGAGGGAACTGGAAAACGTTGTAGAAAGGGCTATTGTATTGTGTAAAAAAAATATGATCTCTGTAGATCATTTACCGAAAAATATTATTCCCGATAAGGAAGATGTTTCAACTATCAAAATCCCCCTGGGAACCTCGTTAAAAGAAGCTGAAAAGGAAATTATACAGAAGACACTCCAGATGGCACAGGGAAGCAAGAAAGAAGCCGCCAAAATACTGGGTATATCAAGTAGAAAAATTGAGTACAAAGTAAAGGAGTGGAGTTAGAAGCGAAATTTTTTCAAATCATTTTGTCCACACCTCAAGATCCCCGCAAAATTTTCACACAACGCACATTTTTCATAAAATCATTTCTTTTTCCTTCGTCGCATATACTAAGAACACAGACGTTTTAAGTACTTCCCAAAAGACACTTATGACTTTTGTCCAACAAAATATTCTAGTTGGCATCTCTTTTGTTATTAGGAATATACGACATGAATATCAGCCGTAAAGATACATGCATTGAAGTTCTTTGTATTGTGTGTTTTTCCTTGGAAGGATAAGGTCAAAGTTTTCACGGGAGGGGAGGTGCGGATGTAGCTCAATGTATTTGTGGTGTTGAGCACCATATCGGTTCAACATAGTATTGTTACGTTGTATGTACAGATAAACGCAATAATCTTAAACAAACATTTTTGGTTTTTAGAGGAGGATAAAATAGTATGTCAATTATGTCAGATGCTTATATGAAAATGTTTCCGATGGAAGCGGAGAAGAAGGTTTCGGCCGGCAAGCGTAATCCCGTTCTGGATGTCCCTGAATTTAACAGGGCATGGAATCTTTACCGGGACACGAGCCTGGACATAATGAAACGTTATGAATATATGGCACAGTGTGTTAATTTTACGGATAAGGACACTGAGGCTATTAAGGAATCAAAAGATATCATAGTCGCAAATCTGAAAGCGATCCTTGATCACATTTATTATGAAAAGCTGATAAATGATCCGTGGCTATCCAGGTGGTTCAGGGATGAGAATGGGAAGATAGCTAAAGAATATGTCGACATCCGCAGGGCAAGGCAGCAAAGATTTTTGGTTAAAATTCTGGAATGTAAATGGGATGAAGAGTTCTGGAATTTTGTCCGTTGGGTTGGTGCGGTGCATGTACCTATCTTTGGCTTTGAAGACCTGTATATACCGATAAGGCTGAATCTCGCCCTTTGGGGGTATATACATCAATATTTGTTTAATCTCTTTGCCAGTGAGTTAAAAAATGATCCGGAGAAGTTGCGCAGGATTACAACCGCCTGGACAAAGCTTTTTTGGATAATTATAGATGTTTATCACATCGATTATTTTGGGCCATGGATGTAACAATGCAGGGCTCTGAGGTGAGTTTACAGTTTCATGAAGGAGGTTTTTGGGTATGAAAATGAAAACAGTCTGGTTTGAGGGCGATTGTATTAAATGTTCCATGTGCGTTGAGGAGGCATCCGGGGCATTTGATTTTGTGAAAGAACTTGGTCCTCAGGTGAAATCCGGTGTCGATGTTGCCCTCCATGCTGAGGATATAAAACGAGCTGCTGATATCTGCCCGACCCAGTGCATAAAATATCAGGTATTGCTTTCTTAATGGTAAGAAAGTAAACGGTCATGCCACAAGTCACATGATTTGTTTTGTGACTTGTGGCAAAGATTTGAATCTTGAATCAATTGCCATCCTAATCTGAACGAATCAGAAGGGTAAAATCAAAATTGAAAATACAAAATCATTTCTTCGGTGGTTCAATCGTCCCCGATTGAACCGGAATATTTGGTATAATTCCGTCTCATGGCACAAGTTCAGGCTTTAGAGTACCATTCAAATATATGGTTCATTCTGCACGATTTGAACCGGCCTTGAAGATACTAAGCCTAATACATCCATCTCCCGATCCTTGCCCCACACATTCATGTCCGATAAGAGTTATCAGGTTTGTCATTGGTAATAAACAAACCGTCCTTTTACCTGTTTTCTATCCTCGAAGAAACAAAAGAACAGTTAATGAAAATCCAATAGAATTTCCTCCTGAGAAATATACTACCAGTAAATTTTCTTTTGCGCATAAATTCACCGAACTTATGCTAATGAGAAGCGAAAAATTTTCAAATCATTTTCTTGTAAAAATCCCCATTTCCGTAAATTTTTCGCTAAAAAATGCCTTTTCGTATGAACCAACCAATTTCAGTGACGGTTAAATTGAGAAAGTCAGTTTTTCTAATAATTGAATTTATAAAGAGATACGTCAATTGTGGCAATAGTCAAATATCTAATTGGTATGAGAGTTGTTATCTTCCTGATAACAATTAATTTTTCCAGTCTCTCTCGTATTTATTCTCAGTTATGGCAAAGCCGCGATTATTACTAATAGACGACAATAAAAATACACTGGATGGATTGGTAAAGATACTGAAGGGCGATGGTTATCTTGTTTCCGGCGTTTTATCCGGTCGCGATGCGTTAAAACTGTTATCCGAAGAAAGTTTTGACATCATTATCACAGACATGAATATGTCCGGAATGAGTGGATTATCGCTGATCCATGAAGTGAGAAAGAGGAACACACCAATAGCGATTGTGGTTGTTACCGGGAGTAAATCGGTAAAAACGGCGATAGAAGCCATGAAGTATGGCGCTGACGACTACCTCACGAAACCGGTAAACGTGAATGAGTTAATCCTGGTATTGAAAAAAATATGGGACAAAAGACAGTTAACAATACAAACTCAATTATTAAAGGAGGAATAAAAGATGATAGGAAAGAAAATGATACTATTTTTTTAGGATTAATGAAGGTATTTCCAATGGTCATTAAGACAGGAAATTTGAATTGTATAATTGTAACGGTATATTTTGTTTCACGTAATTTTTGAAGAAAGGGCATGTCATGAAAGCATTAAAATTAATGGGATGGACGACCGCAATAATGCTGGCAGGTATTACAACCTATACTGCTATGCCGGGTGTGTTTGGTGAAGAGGCAAAACAAGCCGAGGCCTGGAGCCTTAGCGAAGAAGAGCAGGAATTGAACAACGTAACAAACGGTGACATCCCGGGAGAACGTGGAAAGGACGGTGCGTGGGAATTCCATCTTTATTCCACGGATGGTTATATAGAAATGACCAATGGTGAATTGGTGTGGGTGATGGGTTACACTCACGCCAAGGGAAGCTTTAAGGATGTGGGAGAAGTAAAAACAAAAGAGGAGATGGAACAATTGTTAGAGCCCGTCAAGGTACCCGGTGATCCACTCCACCTCTTTGTTGGCGAAAAGGCGCGGATTACGTTACATAATACGGGTATACACGATTGTGCTGAGCACTCTGGGATTAACCACGTAGCGCATACCATTCATTTTCACGGCCTGGATTTAACGCCAGCTGTTGACGGTGTACCTTCGCTGCCGGTTGACCCTGTGCTGGAGCACAAAGCTTTTACTTACGAATTGACGCCACAATATGAAGGTTCTTTTCTGGGTCATTGTCATGTGGATAGCTTTAATCATATCCTTGCTGGTATGTATTTCCCAATCATCATTCACCAGGACAGGACAAAGACAGCTTATGGATATAAATACGACAGGGATTATACCCTGTTTTTCAGCGAAATGTCTGCCGCTGCGAATGAACAGTTACAGGAAACAGGTATTGTCCATGGATTACAGGATTGGAAGGCAGATTACTTCCTGATTAATGGAAGGACGTTTACCGATAATCTTTATCACCCACGTTCGATAATCAATGATCCTCGTTCAAGGATTGTCGCTTATGAGGATGAAACGGTTTTGATACGCCTGATGGCTATTGGTGCCGATCATGTCTTTGCGGTCCATCCGCACGGGTATCATATGGAAGTAATTGCAATGGATGGCAGAAAATTAAAGAGTACGTATGAGAAAGACACCATATGTATTGCTAGCGGTGAAAGAGTTGATGTGTTGGTAAAGATCCCACACTTTGCGAGCCAGAGGAAGTGTTTGTCCTGCAATCTGGGTGCTGGTATAACCATCATGCATGATCATAATCTTCGAGGCATGGTTTCAACCGGTAAATATCCTATGGGTGCTTTGACAATCTTTGACGTAAGAAGCAGAGAGAAGGTAGCAAAGCCAGACGTTCCTTTAATAAAGGGTAAACCGTATAATCCATTAGAACACTAAGTTTGATTATTAAGCCTCCCCTGACCTCCCGTGGGGTTTATCACCCTGCGGGAGGTTTTTATTATTGATGTATGTTGTTTTGGTGCTTTTATACTATTACTTTAAAAAACCTGCTTTTTTAGAATTATGAATTCACCGAAATTATGAGGGCATTATTTTTCCCGGAGAAGAGGAACAAAACGGACTGGAATAATGGACTCTTTTATGACCTTTGAGGAGACATCCTTGGTAATCAACATGAGGTCCTGCACCGCATAAACGCCTCCCACGGGGATAATCATGCGACCACCGGGTTTGAGTTGGTCAATAAGGGGTTGAGGGATATGCTCTGCTGCCGCGGTAACGATAATCGCATCAAAAGGCGCATGTTCCGCCCATCCCTTATAACCATCACCAATCATGACTTCTACATTTGTATAGCCTAATAATTTTAGTCGCTTCTGGGCTTCTTTGCCCAAATCTTCTATAATTTCTATTGTATAGACTTGCTTTACCAGTCTGGAAAGGATGGCGGCCTGATATCCCGAACCAGTTCCCACCTCCAGTACAACGTCATTACTTCCTGCCTGTAATAATTCCGTCATAAAGGCAACGATATAAGGCTGAGAGATGGTTTGTCCAAAACCAATGGGTACGGGTTGATCGTAATAACTATACGAACGGTTTTCTTCTGGGATAAACAGGTGACGGGGTACCGTCGCCATGGCTTCTAACACCCTTTTATCTTTTACCTCTCGGTATGCAATTTGTTCTTCTACCATGCGCTTCCGCTGTCGTGTAAATGTGTCTTCATCCACGACGGAGTCCATGCCGCCCAGGGCAAAGATCAAGTTTTTGCCCGGTATGAAACGGGCGGCACAAGAAATTACAATAACTGTGAATAGAGTAATAAACACGACATACATGATCTTCACAGAATTTCTTTTCCTCCGAAAAAAATTTACCTGCTTCCACGTTTTTCTAAATGGTGGATTCGCTTCGCTTAATCCACCCTACTTAACCGGATTTCCGTCTTCAGGGAATGCTCATGGTGTAACGATGATAGACACGTTCTTCCTTTCACCTACCTCGCCAACGATATTCGCGGTCATGGTGCCTCTTTCCCGAAGCTTTGTACAGAGCGCCTCCGCTTTTTCTTTTTGAAGCGAAATAAGCAGACCGCCGGAGGTCTGTGCATCGAATAGAATGTCAATCAACGCTTCCGGCACTGTGGAATCGATGGTAATGGCATCCTTCAGATATTTTTTACTGAGCTTTGATACCCCCGGTACCAATCCCATCTTGACATAGCGTTCGCAGCCTTCAAACACCGGTATGCGTTCGGCGAAGAAGGACAGTGTTACCTTGCTGGCCTCTGCCATCTCATATGCGTGACCCATAAGGCCAAATCCGGTGATATCCGTACAGGCGCTGACTCCTACCTCCAGCATCGTTTCTGACGCTGTTTTGTTTAACTGGCACATGCTCCTGGTAACAAGGTTTATATCTTCCTCAAAAACCTTGTTGGCCTTGATCGCCGAGATGATCAACCCTGTACCGAGAGGCTTTGTCAATACCAGCACATCACCTGCCCTGGCGCCTGCATTGGTGACGACCCTATCGGGGTGAATGGTTCCTGTAACGGATAATCCATATTTGATCTCATTATCCTGCAGGGTGTGGCCGCCAATAACCGTTGCACCTGCCTCATTGACCTTGTCTGCGCCCCCCTTGAGTATTTCCACCAAAATATTTTTATCCAGAAATTTTAAGGGATAACAGAGTATATTCATGGCTGTAAGGGGTTTGCCACCCATGGCATAAACGTCACTTAAGGCATTGGCAGCGGCAATCTGTCCATAATCATACGGATTGTTTACCACCGGCGTAAAAAAATCCAGGGTCTCTACCAGCGCCAGATCTTCGTTAATCTTATAAATGCCGGCATCGGCAAAGGTCTTTGGGCCAACCAGTACACGATCATTTGGGTAATCGGGTAAATGTTTGACTACGTACGCCATGTCTTCGACGGGGATCTTGCCTGCTCACCCACCGCAGGTAGCATAATCAATCAATCGCTTTTTTCCCCAAACCACAGAGATCACCCCCTCTCTTAGAAATGGCAAATACCAAGCAACAAATAACAAATAAATTCCAATTTCCCAAATTTCAATGATTCATTTTTGTTACGTTTATTGAAACCACGAAGTAGATGCCTCTTTGGGATTAAATTTGGCGTGGCATTCGTCACAACTGTTCACTACCTTAAAAAAGGCAGACGTGGCCTTGTCTTTATTCTTCTCCTGACAGGCGCTGATCAACTCCAGGGCGCTCATGTGGAATTTGACATCAAGGTTGATAAACTCTTTCGGCAGGTCTTTTTTGTCAGCTTCTGTGAAGGCCACAGGGCTTGCATTTTTGAGTTTTTTTGTGTCCTTTTTAATAGCCTCCCAGTCCTGCTGATGAATCGATGTTGACAAATGTTTTAACAACACCTTGATGTCTTTCATGTGTACTATGAAACCTTGCTCATTCTTGATAAAACCAAGTTCTTCGTGTGAGATTGATTCAGTTCGCTTCTTTTCAGGAGAAACAAGTTTTTCCTCTAGCACCTTCGTTTCTTCCTTGCCACAACCAAACATACACATACATACGATTGCAATTGGTACAATAAGAAATTTCTTCATAATAAAACACCCAAAAACTTTATAAAAAAAGAAACAAAAATTAAGAATTACGAAAACAGATATTATTCTGCATACTAAATACTTTTCTTCTAAAAATCAATAGAAAGAATATCCTCATGGCAGTATTCCCAGTGATTTCCCAATCTTTTCAAAGCATTCTATCGCCCATGTGAGATCTTCCCTGCTGTGTGTGGCTGAAAGCATCACGCGAATGCGCGCCTTGCCTATGGGTACTGTAGGGTAACCAATAGCCTGGGCGAAGATGCCATCTTCAAATAACCTTTGGCTAAAATCTTTTGCTATTTTAGCGTCCCCTATTAAAACAGGGGTAATAGGTGTTTTCGTATTCCCGAGGTTAAACCCCATTTGCCCCATTTTTTCATGGAAAAAAGCGGTATTTTGCCAGAGTTGCCTGACCAGTGAGTCTGAATTGGTCAAAGTATCTACTGCCGCAATGCATGCTGCCACGTCGGGTGCAGTGACGGCGCTTGAAAAAAGGAAGGGACGGCCCTTTTGTGCCAGAAAATCCGTCAATCTTTTGCTTCCTGCAATGTATCCTCCCACCACACCGAATGCCTTTGACATTGTGCCCACCTCGATATCAACCTTATCATGGAGATTGAAGTGATCGACTATGCCTCTGCCACCTCTTCCCAATACCCCTTCACCGTGTGCATCGTCCACCATAGTAATGGCTCCGAAATTTTCAGCAACATCCACGATTTCCGGTAATGGCGCAATATCTCCCTCCATACTGAAAACACCGTCAGTAATAATAAGCTTGCGCATCATATTCTTTTCGCCAGATATTTTTAATTCAAGGTCTTTGGGATTGCAGTGCTTATATCGAACAATCCTGGCCTTGGAAAGGCGACATCCGTCAATGATACTTGCGTGGTTGAGTTCATCAGAAAAGACAACGTCACCTTCCCCAACGATTGCAGGGATAACCGCCAGGTTTGCACAGAATCCGGATTGAAAGGATACGGTGCTTTCGGCCCCCTTAAAGAGCGCAAGTTTTCTTTCGAGTTCTTTGTGGAGTGTTGTTGTCCCGGCAATGGTCCTTACCGCTGCGGGTCCTACACCATAAGTTTCGATGGCCTCTTGTGCGGCTGATTTTAACTGAGGATTATTAGCAAAACCCAGGTAGTTATTTGAACAGAGATTAAATACTTTTTTTCCGTCAACAGTAATCCATGATCCCTGAGGCCCCTCAATCGTGCGAATGTGAACCAATAATCCCGTTTCTCTTAACTTGCCGAGTTCTTCGGTAATAAAATGAAGTTTGTCCATAGAATACCTCAATAATTTTCCGCGATGTTTTTGTTTTTATATTTTTTATTCGTGTGTCTTCATGACTAAACAATCCTTTTAAACATTTAAAACAACCTTCCCGCACTTTCCTTCCTTCATGAGTTTCATGCCCTTTTCATAGTCCTTTAAGGGAAGCTGATGAGTAATAATCGGGCTTGGATCAACGAGTCCTGAGGATAAGAAGCGCGAGGTCTTGTACCAGGTAGAAAATACTTTCCGCCCCGTTATTCCATAAATACGGATTTTTTTGAAAATAACTTCCTTGTTCAGGTCGATGTTAACGCGCCTTTCATAAATACCCAAGATCGAGATTCTCCCCCCAGGGGTAATGACTTTCAGACCTTGATTGAGTGCCTGGTTATTGCCAGAAAATTCAAGGACAACGTCCACCCCGTTATTTTTTGTTGCCTCAAGGGTAATTTGGGTAATATCCTGTTTTCTGGGATTAACCGTAATATGTGCCCCCATCTTTTTGCCGATAGCCAGCCGGTAATTGTTTGGGTCAGAAACGATGATCAATGAGGCGCCACATGCCCTGGCAATACCGGTAGCAAAGAGTCCGATCGGCCCCGCACCGAGGATTAAGACTGTTTTTGCCGAGATATTATCAGCCAGGACAGTATCAACGGCGTTCCCAAAGGGTTCCTGGATGGTTGCCCATTCATCGGGAATTTTTTCATCATTTTTCCACAAGACGTGTTCAGGCAAGACGAGGAACCCGGCAAAGGTACCATCATGGTCAACGCCCAACAATTTGAAATTTCTGCAGACCTCCGAATATCCGTTTGCACATTGGTAACAATACCCACAGGTAAGATGGCTTTCTGCTGAAACCCGGTCTCCAACTCTTACCTGCGTCACTTCCTCCCCAACCTTTGTAACATTTCCCACGAATTCGTGTCCTATAATGCGCGGTGGTGCAAAGCGGTGCTGCGCCCAGCGCGTCCAGTCATAGATATGCACATCCGTACCGCAGATCGAGGCAATCCTGACCTTAATAAGCGCGTCTTTTGATCCAATCTTCGGAGTGGGTATATCCACAAACTCCATACCCCTTGAACGTTTCGTTTTAACAACTGCCTTCATCTGTAAAAATCTCTTTCAAAATATAAATATATTACTTTAGAATAAGAAGTATATGAGCAAGCCTAGAAACAATTACATATGTCATATATTCCCCTTTTAAAAAAGGCCCTCGTACCATCTATCAATCGCAAGAATAAGAATATGATCGGCAAGCTTTTGTCACCCATGCAGTAATAAAAACCTTCGGTCGATTCTATTATCGCTTAAATAAATTAAGATACTCTGATAAGGCAAATAATCGGTTGCGGGCAAAATCCGGTAATTTCCTGGAAAAGACCCAATCGTTGAAAATCTTTTACAAGCGCATTGGCAGAAGGAAATGTTATTTTGAGCTTTTCGGCAATTTGATTAGCATTCACTATTGGCCTGGAAAATAAGAGTTTTAACAACTCCTGCGCTATTTTTGCCCGTCTTCCAAGGGTTACTATCTTCGCTTCATAATTCTGACGGAGCGTAATAATACTTCCAAAAGTCTGTGCTCCGTTTTTGGCGGTCTCTATAATTCCAGACAAAAAGAATTTAATCCATTGTTCGATATTGTTTGATGATCGAACCAGTGCCAGTGAATCATAATAAGAACCTTTGTTTCGTTCGAAAAAATCAGAAAGATATAATGTAGGTTTGCGCAAAATTCCCCGTTCGACCAGTTGCAGGGTAATAAGTAGCCTCCCGATTCTCCCATTACCATCTAAAAAGGGATGGATAGTTTCAAATTGATAATGGCTCATTGCTATGTTAATCAGATGAGGAATGTTCAATTCCTGATTATGCCAGAATTTTTCCAGGTCACTTAACAATTCAGGAAGCTCATTTTGATAAGGAGGAATAAAAAAGGCATCCCGTAAACTTGATCCACTGATCCAATTCTGACTTGTTCTTATTTTGCCCGGATTTTTATGTTTTCCTCGTACGCCTGAAAACAGTTTATTATGAGTCTCTTTCAAAAGTCGCATAGAGAGCGGTAACTTCTCAAGTTCGGCAATAGCATAGTTCATTGCCTGGATATAGTTTTGCACTTCTTCCCAATCATTGCGTCTTTCAAGGGCAATTTCTTCTTCCGGTAAAAGTGCTTCGTCGATTCCTGTTCGGGTACCTTCAATACGGCTTGAAGTAGTGGCTTCCTTAACCACATGCATTCGAATAAAAAAATCAACATCCGGTACAAGGAGTGAATAGGCATTGAGCTCTCCCAGCAACCGTCCCGCCTCCTCCAAAAGAATAGTAATTTTTGCATCACACCATTCAAAAGGTTTATTGATAAATGAAGGGCTAAAACTTTTATATTTATATTGCTGTTTGCAAGTACCGGACAAAAATGTGTTTTCTTTCATATTTGATGGTTGATAAAACTTTTAATAAGAAAATTCATATTAAAAATATATCAAATATCTTTTAATATGCCGATATATATTAAATATTGCAGCGCTATTATTTAATATATGTTTTGTTAGTATCGAGAAGATTACAGCACTTATAGAAAATTGCCCTTGTGCTGTTACACCCCAACCAGTTTTAAAGGCATCTCTCAATCGTGCATATCTGATTTGAAGTGAGATCCTGACCACGGGAATCACCCGATAGCATTGCCACATTTGCTGAAGATTTTGTCGGGAAAAACCACGACCAAACCTCTTTATCAAATTGAATTTTTTATA
Source organism: Candidatus Brocadia sp. (assembly GCA_021646415.1). Classification (NCBI taxonomy): domain Bacteria; kingdom Pseudomonadati; phylum Planctomycetota; class Candidatus Brocadiia; order Candidatus Brocadiales; family Candidatus Brocadiaceae; genus Candidatus Brocadia; species Candidatus Brocadia sp. The sequence continues at coordinate 177,341 of SOEU01000001.1, read as the reverse complement.
ATTTTTGTACCAGTACGGCCATCAAGGGCATCTTTGACCTTGTCAATGGAAGTGATGATTGCCAGCTCACCGCCCCAGGTTAAAAAATTCATGGCCACCTGAATCTTCGGTCCCATACTTCCCGGAGGGAAATGGCCCTCCTGGAAATATCTTTGGGCTTCATTTACTGTCAACCTGCTTAATGCCTGCTCATTCGATTGCTTGAAGTTTAAAAAGACGTGTTCTACTCCGGTAAGCATCATGAGACAATCAGCTTTCATATCCCGTGCCAGGACACTGGAGGCAAGGTCTTTATCAATAACAACGTCAACTCCCTCTAAATCTCCGTCTTCTTTCAGAATAACAGGGATACCACCTCCACCAGCGGCTATGACAATTTCGCCAGCCTCTAACAGGGTTTTTATAGCCCTTTCTTCCACAATTTTCAGTGGGTTGGGCGAAGGAACTACCCGACGGTATCCCCTGTGGCTGTCTTCTCCAATATGCCAGCCTTTCTCCCGGCGAAAGTTCTCTGCTTCTTCTTTCGTAAAAAAGGGTCCAATGGGCTTGGTGGGATTTGAAAATGCCTTGTCAAGTTTATCAACAATGACCTGCGTCAAAACGGTAACAACGCATCTGCCGATCCCCTCTTTTCGTAAACGATTGGTTAGGGACTGCTGGATCATGTACCCTATTGCACCTTCGGTGTCGGCTACACAAACACCCAGGGAAAGTTCTGGTACCTGATTCCGGCTGGCCTCTACCATGAGTAACAGATTACCTACCTGGGGTCCATTTCCATGGGTAATGACTACCTCAAAGCCCTGCTTTAAGCAATAGATAATGCCATCCAGACTCTTCTGGACATTCTCAAATTGCTCTGCAATCGTGCCCTGTTGTCCCTCCCTGATAAGGGCATTTCCTCCTAAGGCAATGACGACAACTTTGGTTTTCTTCATCGTAGCCTTGTTTCAAGGAGTTCTTTGAGTGTAGGTGTACTTATTTCCTGTAAATTATACCGAACCCGGTCGGTTGGTTTGTCGATGGGTATGAGTTTTCTTAAGTCGATAGGTGTGCCGATAATTACGATGTCACACGGAGTGCGATGTATCGTTTCACGTAACTCTTCCATCTGCGCATGCCCATAACCCATGGCGGGTAAGAGGTTGCCCATCTGTGGATATTTCCCAAAAGTTTCGACAATTGACCCTACCGCGTAAGGCCTTGGGTCGACGATCTCCATTGCACCATACTGTTTTGCAGCAAGAACTCCGGCGCCGAATGACATACCTCCGTGTGTCAGGGTTGGGCCATCCTCAATAACCAGTGCACGCTTGCCTTTTATGAGTTCGGGTTTTTCAACGTTTATCGGTAATGCGGCATCTACAATGGCAGCTTCTGGATTTGACTGTTTTATATGTCTTTTAACAAGGCTTATATTTTCTGGCTTTGCAGTGTCTTCTTTGCTAATCACAACAATATCTGCCATGAGAAGGTTGGTTTCTCCGGGATAATAGATGAGTTCATGTCCGGGCCGGTGCGGATCAACAACGGTAATATGGATGTCGGGCACGTAGAAAGGGGTGTCATTATTGCCACCGTCCCATACAATAACATCAGTCTCCCTTTCGGCCTCTGCAAGAATTGCTGCATAATCTACACCCGCATACACGACCGTGTGTTGTTCTATGTGTGGTTCGTATTCTTCAATCTCTTCGATGGTGCAATCATGCTTCAGAAAGTCGTCATAGAAAGCGAACCGCTGCAGGCGCTGCCGGGAAAGGTCACCATACGGCATCGGATGTCTTATAACAACGACCTTTTTCCCCATTCCTTTTAAAATCTCGCAGACCCTTCGCGAGGCAGGACTTTTGCCACTGCCAGTTCTTACTGCACAGACAGCAATAACTGGTTTTTTGCTTTTAATCATGGTTTGCCTTGCACCAAGGAGGGTAAACTGTGCGCCCGAAGCATTCACAAGGCTTGCCTTGTGCATGACGTATTCGTGTGATACATCGCTATAGGAAAATACTACTTCATCAATCGAATGTAATTTTATGAGAGACGAAAGGTTTTGTTCTGGTTCGATGGGAATTCCGAATGGATACAGTTTACCAGCTAATGAAGATAGGTATTTCCTTCCGGCGATATTCGGTATCTGCGCCGCCGTGAATGCAATTACTTCGTATTCGGGGTTGTCACGGAAGCAGACATTAAAATTATGGAAATCACGACCTGCCGCTCCCATAATAAGGACTTTTTTTCTGTTTGCCATATGGTATTACTTTGTAAAAACTTCTTTTTTCGGTAAGTTTTTTATAACCCCTTTATCCCATACATGTTAAGTCAAGAATCTATAATTATCATCAACCCCTTGTTTGGATTAATTCCGTTTTGTCCCCCGCTGGCGGGGGGTTAGGGGGTGGACAGGACTTCTCCAAATGTGCTTACCATCCGTTCTCTCCATCTACTTATTACCGTTTATATTCTGCAACACTTCATCTTCTGGCTGGCGCTCGGAAAATAATCATCCGTCGTGTTGTTCTTCTAATTTCCACCCCCTACCCCCGCCAGCGGGGGACAGTTGCCACTCGTACCCACAAGATTTTAAGCTATTGTAGTGTGCAAGAAAGCACAGACAAACTCCGTTTTGCCCATACCACCCCAAAAACCGCTTAACTTAACACGCATGCCCTTTATCCCCTCCTTGCGAAGGCAGGGGAGCAAGGGGTGGTCCGTTTTGTTTACGGCTTTGCTGCGCCAGGAATTTTTAGATGTCCGCTTACTGTTTTTGTAATATATTTTTAACTACTCGCCATACTTTATCTGCAATTGACTGTTCAGATAATAACTTGCCATTCTCTATGCAATCAATAGTTATCCAGTCCTTCTTTCCCTTGGCAATTTCCAGGAAGGTTTGTTGTGCATATCGTAAATGGTTAATATCCTCTTCGTGGATATCCTTTTTTTCCCCTGCCAGATAAGCGCGTTGTTCCTTTTTTTCAATGAGATGATAGGCGATTTCTGCCGGTACGTATAGTAAAATATTGAGATTCGATCGAGGGACAGCAAATACCTGATGTTCCAATGTATCCAACCACTGAAAAAATTTTTCTTTCTCTGCAGAGCTATTAATTTTACCACCCTGGTGGGCCATATTATCACACACATAACGATTTGATATAATAATCTTGCCCTCTCTGAGCCAGATGTTTATCTGTTCCTTGCACTCCCAGCGATCCCCTGCGTAAAGAAGCGATGCTAAGTATGGGCTCACGGAGTCTGCATTGCCAAACTCACCTTTAAGATATTTTGTGACCATATCAGCAAAGAAAGTTTTGCCATATTGAGGGAAGTCCGTAGTAACGGTTGGGTATCCTTCTTTCTGTAATCGTTCGCACAGGAGCTTTGACTGCACCGTCTTACCGCTGCCATCGATTCCCGTAATAACAATGAGCTTTCCCTGCATTCAATTTACTCCGGTTGGTTTAAAACAATTTGTGTTGAGGAATTTCAAACAAAAGCTCCTCCCCCTTAATCCCCCTCACTGAGGGGGACAACCATCTGTCCCCTGCTGGCGGGGGTGAAGGGGGTGGCTCACGGTCGTAAAAATTTGTATTTAAAAGTCGCCGAAGGCCTAATTTATAGACTAACCACAAAATTATTCAGTCTTTCACATCGTGTTCTGATTCAGGAAGATGGTCTGTTTCGTCAAGTCTTTCTGCATGAAAATATCGCTCATCTCTTTAAAAAGCTCGATAACTGTTTTCCCTCTTCTTGCCAAAGCCGTTTTCAGATTATTCAGCGCCATCTCAACATACTCTTTTTCTGCAATAATTTGCTTTGGCAATTTATCCATATATCTTTACGCCTGTTTCTTCCACGAGCTCAACAAGTAATGATTTCTTAGACAGATCAACAAGATCGACAGGTTTCGATAAATTTTTGAATAACTCCGCATAGAAATTAAAAAACAACTCTGGTTTTATTCCCTTTACTCCGATGTCTATATCATTAGATCCCCTGTCTTTTCGTGTAGAAGAACCAAACAAAATAACATAAGCAACATTATATTTTTTTGCACACCGTATGATTATTTCCTTATCTTTCTGTTATCATGATTATTTATTCCCGTCTATTATATTTCGCATGCCCTCAATTTTTCTCTTAATTCCTTTTCCCGGTCACTTAAAACCATGTTGGTAAACTCGTTGATCTCTTCCAGCCATTTTAATTTATCCTCAGTGGATAATTTCATATATTCAATGATTTTCTCGTCTTCAAAAATATAAACAAATCCCTTATCCATTCCCTTCTCCCATATATTTTTTCAGTTTTTTCAGCATTTCAATATCGCACAAATCCTGAGGTCTTCCGCTCAGTTCTTTTATCTTTAGTAACACTTTAGTTTTTTGAAAAACTATCAAGGCAAAGCCTTGTGCTGATTTCGCCCCGGAGGGGCAAATTGCTCATAGGCAGGCAATTTATTGCCTGTGTTAAGAGAAAGATAAAAATAAGCCCTGTAGGGGCGAATGAAGATTATGGATACAAAATCGTCTCAATCGTCCCTACGGGACTGTATTTCTCTTTGATAAAAATACAGGCAATAAATTGCCTGCCTATTGCCTCACGTCCCTATAGGGACTTAAAAAGCACAACTCATCTTTCAAAAAACTAAACTGTTTCCAAATTCCAAATAATTTCCAAAATCCAAAAAGAAAGCATGCACTATGCATAATAATATCCTCCTGTCTTTGCCTGATTTAAGACGGCGCCGAGGATTTTTGTCTTGTTTTCCTGCATGCCGGCAGTAACCCTCTTGATGGCATCGATAGGGACGTGCCCTGATTTGATCACAAAGATTGCTCCATCTGCAAATTCCAGTAACGGCATCGCGGTGTTCATGGCCTCCATCATCGGCGGGGCGTCCACGAGCACCACATCGCATTGCTGTTTCAGGAGATACAGGAATTTTGAGAGAAGCCCAAAGTATATGGGGCTTTCGGGGTTTACATGGCCAGCGCCAACAGGCAAGAGTGATATGTTAGATCCATTCACCTGCTGAACGTGAGAAAACACCTCACGCTTCAACAGTCGACTCCCCGATGTATGCCCCAAACGCCTGGCGACCGGTGTGTAATCCTCTTCAAAGTAAATCTTTTTGTCTTCGTATATTTCTAAACTCCCTGGTTCAAAGGTAAAGGTGCCGTGTTTCCAACTGAAGAGCTTCTGGAGGTGTTCCTCCATCTGCAGCTTTAATGGCCCTTTGAGCTGCTCCTGATTCACGTACCCTGCATTGATAAGGATGTATCCGAGCGGAAATCCTGTGCGCTGGTTGCGTTCCAGGGCATCCTTTAACTGGTCATCAGTAATAAACCCCCCGCGGAGGAGCATGGCGCCCAGACGGTTATTAAACGGAATGTCCTTACTCTGGATATGAAATAAACGGCCATTTTCAAAGAGGGCAGTCATACTCAGGATATCATTTTTAATGGCGAGTTGCCCACTGAGTCTTTTCAGGGCAATGATGGAAAAGAGGTCATCCACACTGTAATTTTTTAAATTGCCCTGCATGATATTCTGTGACAGCACCCCTTCCATGGCATTGAGCAATCCACGTTTCGCGCCGTTCTCTGTTCCAAACACCTGATGGAGTGAAGGATGGTACAGGTCGGCATCCACCATGACCACGCGTAATCCCCCTTTCGCCAGGTTTATTGCCAGCTTCGCCAGGACGGTGGTCTTCCCTTCTCCCTTGGTTGTGCTTTCCACCACATACACGTGTCCGTGCATGCCTGATTGCATCAGGGGTAATCTGGCGACAAAGCTGCCTGAGATATCATATGATGCATATCCTTCTTTTACTGGTTTTTGCCCGCCGTGGTGGGCATCGTTCCATGGAAGGACAGGCGTTTTGCCCCCGTTTAAAGACTTGTCGTAGGGTATCGCACCCAGTACCGGCAGTCTCAGATGTTTGGTAACATCCTCCGGCGTTCGTACGGTTTTATCCATATATTCCAGGAAAAAGGCGAGTCCCACACCAAAGGTCAGTCCCACCACAACAGACAGGAGGGCATTTAAAAGGATGCGCGGTTTGGCCGTGGAAGTGGGCACTTCTGCCTCATCCACAATGCGGATATTGCTCCTTTCCATGTTACCGGTCAGGTTGACTTCTTTTGCCTGCGTAAGCAGGACATCATAAATTGCCTTATCGCTTTCGGCCTCCAGGCGCACCATATCATAGTTAATGGCCTTTTCGGTTTGAGGTTTCACGTTGTCTTGGGGTACATGCCGATTTTGCTGGTTGATCTTTTCAATCGCGGCGATCCGGTTCAGTTCCGCCCTGATTGCCTTCCGTATCGATTGTATCTCATTAATGATCCCCTGTTCCAGCTTTCCAATGCTGTTATCTATCTCAATGATTTTATGGTGCTTGGGACCATACCTGGTGACCAGGATCGATTTTTCTGCCTTCAGCTTGCCCAATTGGCCCTGCAGATTCCGGATGACGACGTTTTGCTCCACTTCCGGTATGGAAAAGATGCTTTCGTCATCGATGGTGAATGACCGGAGCTGTTTGTATTTATATTCGTATGCCGCCTTCTGTGAAGTCCCCACCTTCATTTTTTGTGCAAAAAGTTGTTCCTTGAACCACTCCAGCGCCTGCCGGGACGCCAGTTGCTGGATATGATTGTTCCGTTCGATAAACGCACGGGCATGGGTATTGGCAATAAGCGCAGCCCTTTCCGGCGACGGATGCTGAAAACTGATATCAACCAGGTGGGTCTCGCGTAAAGGGGATATCTCCAGATTTTTCAGGTACCACTTGATGATGCGCGGGTCATTCCGTATCTCCGATTGGTCAGATGAATTGCCAGGCAATGCGTCTTGCTCCTTTGCGCTTCTGTTATCCTCTAATTTACAGTCCTTCCAGAGCTCTAATTCATCGATGACACCCTTTGCGAGGCTCCTGCTCACCAGTAATTTGTATTGTGTCTGGTAGTAGCTCTTGTTTTGAACATCAGAATTCATATTCACCTTTGAGACGTCTGCCATTTCATTCAGAAGTGAATCATTATTTTCTATCATGAGCTGCGTGGTTGCCTTATAGATGGGCGTGGCACAGAATGATCCAACGATAACGGTGGTGACTACGGTCAGAAAGAAAATGATAACTACCCATTTCCGTTTTCTGATGACATTGAGGTAGTCGATTAAATGCACGTCCTGTTGTAATGGTATATGGTCAGACATAAAGCATATTCCTTAAAATGAATTTACGTACGACAAACTTTTAGCCACAGAGGGCACAGAACACACGGAGAAATCTTCATGTGCGTAACATTATGTCTTTGACGGCATTTTCTAGCGCAACCGGGTATACGTGTCAAGTTAAGAACCTATAATTATCACCAACTCCTTGCTCTTGGAAAGGCGCCCCACATGTCCCCCGCTGGCGGGGGTTAGGGGGTGGACCGGACTTCATCTCCATACCCCTTTATTATGAATACAAGCTATCAGCTTGAACCCTATGGCAATGGTTCAGCAATCATTGCATAGGAACTTTTTCAACAAACTTTTGGATATTCAGGTTATAAGATTACCGGAATTTCCACTCATGCCATTCCACCCCCTTAATCCCCCGCCAGCGGGGGACAATGGCTTGCAACATCTCCAGCAGTTTTCGTGCCTTTGTGAGTCGCAAGTAGGCAAAAAAACATGGTTTTGTCCACGCATCTCAAATCGCTTAACTTAACACCTATGCCCTAAATCCTCTCCCGGGCAATGTCATTGAATTAAAATTATGCATCGATTTTTTCGATACACGACCAATGTCGGTTAAAAACAACCCCCTTGTCCCCTTTATTAAGGGGGATTACCAACTGTCCCTCTCAGTGAGGGGAACCTCCCCCTTTATCCCCCTCTAGAGGGGGACAGGGGGAGGCGCTTTTGTTTGAAACTCCTTACCATTGAATTAGGACTTCGGCGCTTCACATGGTAGCCTCATGGCTTTAGAACTTGTAATAAACTCTTTTGAAACAGTTTAGTTTTTTTGAAAGATGCGTTGTGCTTTTTAAGTCCCTATAGGGACGTGAGGTAATAGGCAGGCAATTTATTGCCTGTATTTTTATCAAAGAGAAATACAGTCCCGTAGGGACGATTGAGGCGATTGTGTATCCATAATCTTCATTCGCCCCTACAGGGCTTATTTTTATCTTTCTCTTAACACAGGCAATAAATTGCCTGCCTATGAGCAATTTGCCCCTCCGGGGCGAAATCAGCACAAGGCTTTGCCTTGATAGTTTTTCAAAAAACTAAAGTGTTACACTCTTTTAAATTATATATGCCCAGGAACGCACCCTAAAGGGATGCGACTACCTGATCGAATTTCAACATTTAATCAGGTCTTCAGCTACTTTTCCAATGTAGAGCGAAGAGACTCTTCGCTCTACAGAAGACACCAGGATTTTTTCTTTGCTTCTTCGTGCCTTTGTGGCTCCTTTAACTGTTGAGGTTTTCAGGCGCGCTTTGGCCCCGCTCCGGCTGCGGCATTATTCCAGGCTGTGCCGGGAAATTTACCTTTTGCCTCCGTATTTCAAGACTTTTTATGTAATTTTTTATGGTATCACGGATAATTTTTTCGTGGTTTTCCAATAGGGGCAGTACCTTCAGGAGTTCATCAAACTGCGTTTTGTGGAAACGGCTATCCACTTCATCGGTTTGTGATACCACCACGTTTGCAATGCCTTCAGACCCGCAGGGCGGTCTTTTTTGCCTCCTTCTTTCGAGGCTCTTTACATAAATTTTCAGGGCGTCCCGGATGATTTCATAATCTTCCGTTACCGGCAATACCTTGAGCAATTTGTCAAAACCCATGAGCATTTTTTCGATATCCTCTTTTGAGTATCGTTCGCTGTTTTTTGCGATAAATATTTTTTTATGCCTGCTTGCAGTCGTGCCTTCTTCTGCCGTGAGAATTTCTTCAAAGAGCTTTTCTCCTGGCCTCAAGCCGGTAAATGTTATGTCGATTTCTTTATATGGTTCGAGCCCATGAATACGTATCAACTCCTCAGCCAGGGTTACAATGCGTATCGGTTGCCCCATGTCCAGCACAAGGATATCCCCGCCATTGCCGATGATGGATGCCTGAAGTACGAGGGATACCGCCTCCGGGATGGTCATGAAAAATCTTTGCACATCCTTATGGGTCACGGTGAGCGGCCCGCCTTTCTTTAATTGTTCCAGAAATATGGGTAACACACTTCCCCGGCTGCCCAGGACGTTGCCAAACCTCACAGAGATAAAGCCGGTATTCGAACAGCCGTTCAGCGCCGTACAGATATATTCAGCCATGCGCTTTGTAGCGCCCATAATACTGGTTGGGCACACAGCCTTATCCGTGGAGATCAAAATAAATTTCCCGACGTGGTGGCCTGCCGCTGCCTTTGCGACCCGATAGGTGCCAAACATATTTACCTGGACCGCCTCCCGGGCATTTATCTCCATCATGGGCACATGCTTATTGGCTGCGGCGTGAAATACCACCTGGGGTTTAAATTTCCTGAACGTCTCATTGACGACATATTCATCCCGTATATCCCCTGTGATAAAGACAACGTTCCCCTGTGCCCGCGAATGTGAAGGTTGACCGTGGAAATACTTCGGGAATATCTTTTCCAGCCGTAGTTTTACCTTATGGAGTTCGGTTTCATCGATATCGAAAAGAACGATTTGTCTGGGCTGGAATGAACACACCTGCATAACAAGTTCGGCGCCGATAGAACCTCCAGCCCCGGTAATAAGGATTACCTTGTTCTGTAAAAAGCCTTTTATCTCCTGGTAATCTACTTGTACTTTCTGCCGTCCCAAAAGGTCTTCAATGCATATATCTTCAAGATTCTTCGTGTTGATATCCGGTCTGTGGAAATCATAGATCCCCGGCACAATCTTTATTGTGTTTACCTTGAGCTGTTTTGCCGATTCATAAATTTTCCTGAGGATTTTATGATTGAGTGACGGAATGGCTATAATGATTGCCTCGACTTTATATTGAGAGACAACATCCTTTAATTGGTTTGTCGTGCCGAGTACTTTTACACCGTGGATACATGTCCCCACCTTATTTTTGTTGTTATCCAGCATTCCTATGGGGTAATAATCCCAATACCCTTGCCTTTTCATGTCCCGCACGATCATGTCTCCCGTGTTTCCGGCGCCAATAATGAGTGTTTTCTTGCCGGAATGTATGGTTGCTCTTTTGTGAATAATTTCAAAAAATAGTCTTTTCGAGAACCTCAGTCCGCAGAATAAAACAAAGGAGACAATCCCGTCGATGAGAAAGACGCTTCTTGGGAATCCATTGAGATGCATGTTAAAAGAAAAGAAACCCGGAATACCCGGATGAAACCATGAGGGCATGGGAATCAAAATAAGCATCAGTACCACGGATACCGACGCCGTCTGAGCAATGGCAATGTTTACAAGATCGCTGAGGCCCACATACTTCCAGGTGATTTTATAAATTTTGAAGCACAGAAATGCAGCCAGCTTTATCAGAAGAAAAGCCGGCAATGCTTCCAGCAAGAGGACTTTGTATTCAAAAGGGATGATAAACTCGAAACGCATGGAGAAAGAGACATAGAGTGAAAACACAATAATTGCAGAGTCAAAGATCAGGAAAAAAAGAAAACGTTTGAGATGCGTAGGATGCATCAGGTTGTGATAAAAACCCCGGGGAAAAAATCGTGAATCATCCTGTTGCTCATGATCGTTCATGGTTTTCTTGCACTCAAGCGCCTTCATCGTAATTCCTGAAAAACAAAAAGCCTTACCGCAAAGATAATTATGTTAAACATCTTTCGGCAGTAAGGCTATCTTCCACTAAACCGCTTAAACCGTTCAAACTGTTTAAACCGCTTAGTAAGATCCTTTCCTTTGCGTCCCACGGTCACCCGTGGTTTGCCTTTGTCGTGCTATATCTATTTTTTTAGTAATAGTTTAGTTTTTTGAAAAATTCCTGTAATAACGTAGCGTAGCAAAGCTGCAAACAAATTGACTTCCCCTTGCTCCCCTCCTTGCGAAGGAGGGGAGCAAGGGGTGGTAAAAAACTTCCCAAAAAAAGAAGTTTTTCCACAGTAAACAATCATGAGCCGCAGGCTCACAAAAGGACATCAAAATATATCACCCTCCCTTAATCCCTCCCGTCAAGGGAGGGAAAGTTCCCTCGTCCCTTGTAAGAAAGGTGCTGGGTGAGGGGTATTTTCGCGCCAATACTATAACTATGTACCTGTAGAGGCAATTCATGAATTGCCTCTATATACTGTCACAAAGCATTTTTTTAGAAACCCGGCAAGATTATTTATGGGCATCCACAAAGGTTCGGATAATTTCTCTGTGTCTCTGACTTATCTCTTCAAAGCGTATCCCTGCATAGAGTGATTCCCCGATCGTAAACTCCCTGGTACATCTTCCCAGGGTAGTTATCGACGTCGAATCACCATTGAGGTTGAACTTCAAATCGGAGATCTCTTGCCCAACTATCCCATGATAATTGACAATTTCTTCCCTATTTACATTCGTAGCAACCATGTGACCTGCCAGTACACCGCCCTCACTCAGGTTCAGGATATTTGCCCTGATTGAGGCGTTTACATGATCTTTACGAAGTTTAAACTCAGCAGGCAAAGAGGTGTTGACCCGAAGATGCAGCCGTTTTTTAAGAACATCATCCCCGGGAATACCCTTTTTTTCTAAAATATCCTTTTCAAATAGGGAAGCAGCTTTAGTCCGATCTCTCTCGTTATACATTATCCGGAACAAAGACTCCTTTTTTGCCATCCAGATAATGGATTTTACTTCAGGCTTCACATTAATAAGTCGAATCTCTAAACCGCGAGAAATAAAATTTTCAATCAAAGCCATCCCTAACCCGTCAATCTGGTTTACGTGTTCAAGGTCGATGATCTGATAACATCTGCCTTCATCCAAACATCTGTATAAATGTTTTTGAATCTCCAATGTCCCATTGCCGATTAATCCCCCAATGACCTCGGTAACTTCTATCTTTGGATTGCCTGCCGGAAAGATGTGGTTCGTATTCGACATAAAACAGGTCTTCCTTGACTGAATAAACTTTTCTTAAAAACTTTCGATATTCCAAAAACAAAAAAGCCTTACTGCAAAGATAGTATCATTGGAAAAACACCTTCGGCAGTAAGGCTGTCTTTTTATCGGAGGCATGGGTGTATTGCAATACGCCCCTACGAAGACCCTGTTACTTTGCGCCCCACGGTCACCCGTGGTTTGCCTTTGTCGGGTGATATATTCAACCGGGTATGACCGGTTATTTACGAAAAACAACAAAATTGCACTATGCTTACCTCTCCTTTTTATTTATCCTGCTTCGGTAAGTAATAATAACCAACAACACACAATCCCCTCCTAAACAAAAATGAAACCAAAAGTGCGTTTTATATAAAAATAAATCATACGTGTCCTATTAAAAGATGGTTATAAATATCAGCAAGAAAATCACGAGAGAATTTGGGAAAGAGGCCATGATGTAAAACTCCATAAATCTTTATTGTGCTATACATAGTATAACAAGTAAAACTATATACAATATATTGCACGCAATGCCAATCTTGAACCTTCTTTTAGATATCCTTGAGAAGGTAAAAATACGAAATATGATGTTACGTATCTAACACTCAAGTATCATAAAATCGATAAAAACAAATCAGTAAGTTGTAATAAATTAATTAGATATGGCAACTGTTGGAATGCTAACAGGGTAACGTACTTTTTCTTACGTTTTTCTGAAGATGTGGGTTGGACTGGATATTGAATTCCGCGATCTTGTTATTCAGGCTTGCACGACTGATGCCAAGTTCTTTTGAAGCAAGCGTCTTATTCCATTTCGCCCGTGCTAAGGCCTCACAGACCATATTTTTCTCAAGCACCCCGAGGGCATCGGCGAGTCTGGCTGGCATCGTACGGTCATGAGCATGTAAGGAAGGATGCACGTCTGCCAGGATTTCCCTGGGAATGTGTTGGACTCCGATCATATTGCTGGTGCCGGCCAAAAGGACTAAACGCTCAATCAGGTTTTTCAGTTCGCGGATATTGCCCGGCCAGTGATAGGCCTGCAAGAGTTCTCTCGCCTCCTGATGTATCTCCTTCCTGCCTCCATTGCAGGAGATGATGCAATAGTCCAGAAAGTGATTGATCAGGAGTGGGATATCGTCTTTTCTCTCTCTCAGCGGCGGCAGGGTGATATGGATCGTGTTAATCCTGTAGAAAAGGTCTTTTCTGAAGAGACCCTGTTTCATAAGTTCTTTTAAGGGTTTATTTGTTGCGGCAATAATTCTGACATTTGCCTTTTTTTGTTCTGTGCCTCCCACCCGGTAAAATGACCCGTCTTCCAATATCCGCAGGAGCTTTGCCTGGATGTCTATATTCATATCTCCAATCTCATCCAGGAATAATGTCCCCTTATCTGCAATTTCAAAGAGGCCTTTTTTCTCTGAGAGGGCACCGGTAAAGGAGCCTTTTTCGTGTCCGAATAATTCTGAATTGAGCAGGGTATCACTGAATGCAGAACAATTCTGAATAACAAATATTTTATCCCTGCGCTGACCGTTATAATGTATGGCTGCTGCTATGAGCTCTTTTCCGGTGCCGCTTTCCCCTTCGATTAAGACAGGACTTTCACTCCGCTCAATGAGTTCCAAGGTATCAAACACCCTTTTTATTGCCGGACTGGTACCAATGATTCCCTTATACTTTTCTTTGTAGATACCTTCCAAAAGAAAGGATTGTTTTTTTGTAAAGGTCTGCGCCTCCTGTAAGAGTTCATAAAAGGCAACGACATCTTCGGCAACAATTTTCATAAAATCAGCCAAATATGCCTTCTTGTGCAGGTCTATCGTTTTCAGTCTCTTGTAACATGAGTCCAGTTCCATACGGTCAAAACCGAGTTCTCCGAGCGTTTCTTTATACTTCTTTTGCAGGGGGTCATCCTTTTCAAATATGCAGATGCCGGAAGCAATCATAGCTCCCATATATTTTTGTTTCACCAGGATGGGAACGGCAAATCCCTGGAAACCGGCAAAGCATTGGCAATAAAACGGCTCTTGTTTTTTTCTGAATTTTTTCAGATTTTTCCGGTATGTCTGGGAGCAACGTTTCGCCCCGTTTGGTACTGAATGGATTAAGCTGCAGACGGGGTTCCGGAAAGACATATTGGCGTTTTGGTGGTTGCCAGATTCATCATAAAACTGGATGTCGATACCCCACCACTCGTAACAGGTTTTCCTGAATATCCTGACGACGTGTGATTCTACAATCCTCGTCCAATCGATCATTTTTTATTCATTTCACAGGCGTGGAACCAGAAAAAAACAAAGGCCATGTTGCAAAAATATGCATAATTTTCTCATTTTCTATCAAACAAGCAAAAACAAGGCCAATAGTTGGGCAAATGGGGAAATCCCTGGAAGTTGTTCTGTAATACTTTAATTTTAGAATGTTACGAATGTGCGAGGGATGGTATAAATGGCAACTGATTTCATCAGATGAATAAAAAAGTGTGTCATGGCACACAAATGCAACGCCACATAAGTGTGTCATGACACACTTATCAAAGATATCAGGATATTCAGGTGGTAAATTATTTGGGTAGGATGGGTTTTCTTTGACAATCAAATTCACAGGGGATAAAATCCTTTCATGAAAAAATACACAGAACCCAAAAGGCATCTCTTTTCCTTTGACAGTCATACCTCGTCGCACGTCTTTACTGATATATTGATATTAGGAAGCGGAGTGGCGGGACTCAGCGCTGCTATAGAGGCATCAAAACATTGTTCAGTACTGGTTGTTACCAAGGAAAAGATTGATGAAAATAACACCACCTATGCGCAGGGTGGTATTGCCGTGGTATTATCTGCCGGTGATACCATAATGAAACACATAAAAGACACCCTGGATGCCGGGCAGGGCTTGTGTGATAAAGCGGCGGTAAAAACAATTATCGGCGAAGGCCCGAAAAGGGTACATGAACTGACCAAATGGGGTGCAGCATTTGACAGAGAGGATGATCGTTTGATCTTTACTCAGGAAGGGGGACACCGTTTCCCGCGCATCATCCGTGCCCGGGGCGATTCAACCGGAAGGGAAGTCGAGCACGCACTTATACAACATGTGAAAGAAAAGAAGAATATTACGGTGCTCGAACATACCTTTGCTACTGACCTTATTACCAGAGACGGTATTTGTCACGGCGCTATTGTCTGGCACGCAAAGAAGGGAACCACCTTAATCTGGGCAAAACAGACGATTCTGGCCACCGGAGGGTGCGGACAGGTCTACCGGGAGACAACCAATCCCGATGTGGCCACCGGCGATGGACTGGCAATGGCCTACCGGGCCGGCGCCGCCCTTCAGGATATGGAGTTTGTGCAGTTTCACCCCACAACCCTCTATATTGCCGGAGCTGTACGGTTTCTCATTACAGAAACCGTGCGGGGTGAGGGTGGCATATTAAGAAACAAAAGGGGGGAACGGTTCATGCCGGGGTATCATCCACAGGCAGAACTTGCACCCAGAGACGTAGTGAGCCAGAGTATCCTGAAAGAAATGCAAAAGACCGACCATACAAATGTGTATATCGATGTCCGTCATATTCCAAGAGAACGGCTTTACACCCGCTTCCCGAAGATCAAAGAAATCTGCGCTTCCTTTGGAATTGATATTGCCAGGGATCTGATACCTGTGCGCCCCAGCGCCCATTATATGATCGGCGGTATCAAGACCAACCAATTTTCCAGGACTACCGTCAGGCAGCTTTATGCCTGTGGCGAAGCGGCCTGTACCGGTATGCACGGGGCCAACCGGCTTGGCAGCAATTCCCTTCTTGAAGGGCTGGTAACGGGCTATATAGCAGGAAAAGATGCCTGCGAGTCAATCCAGAAGAGTGCACGGAAATTGGTCCCCTATACCATCCGGGAATCTATGGGTTTATCAAAGATTAGCTGGTTGGATCTGAATGATATCCGAAATTCCTTAAAAAGCCTCATGTGGAGGGATGCGGGAATCGAGCGCGACGAAAGACACCTGCTTGAGGCCGAAGAAATGATCGAAATGTGGGGCAGCTATGTAATGGACAAAGAATTTTCCAGCCCTGCGGGGTGGGAGTTGCAGAACATGATTCTCGTCTCCAGGCTTATTGTTTCATCAGCCCTGAAGCGGAAGGAATCACGCGGGGTCCACCACCGATCAGATCATCCCGCGGCGGATAATCTCCGCTGGAAAAGGCATATCACCATAAAAAAGGCGAAGTCCTGATTTAAGCCGAAGGGAAAAAGTCCTGCCGGTAATGAAAAACGGAGTATGCTAAAAAATAATGAAATTTCCTTGAATAGCTTAAAATTACTGATAAAATTTAGTATTTGATGAACTGAATCTGAGAAACCCCTGCTTGGGAGGGGATGAGGAGGTGGGTAAAAAGTTGCCGGATTTTGTCTTTTAAAACCCAGCCTCATTTTAAATTTCTGAGCATCTCAATAATAAGGTTTTCCCCATGAAATTTCTGACCGAATACATGACTTTTAATACCAGAAAGCGTCGTGAGTTTCTAAACATTACGAGAGACATCGATAACGTACTTCAGAAAAGTGGCATTAAAGAAGGTATGGTTTTGGTTTCTGCCATGCATATAACGTCAGGGGTCTTCGTTAACGATGCCGAACCGGGGCTTCATCGTGATATTGAAGAGTGGCTCCTGAAACTGATTCCTGAGGGTCACGATTACTATCATCACCGGACAGGAGAGGTGAATGGTGATGCACATCTCAGAAATCTTCTTATCGGGCACCAGGTAGTCATACCGGTAACTGACGGGAAATTAGACCTCGGCACATGGCAAAAGGTATTTTATGCCGAATTTGACGGTCAGCGCAGCAAGCGACTGGTTATTAAAGTGATGGGGGAATAATAAATTTTTTTGCCGTAAATTTCTGAAAACTTGTTAACTCTATAAAACTTGGCTATGACAATAACGAATACATGTGCGGCGCCTGACAAAAAAATAAATGAAGAGGCGCCGTGCATCCTGGCCTGTCCGATACGGCAGGATGCCCGCGATTATGTTCAGCTCATTGCCAGAGGGCGATTTCAAGAGGCGTTCAGACTGGTAAGGGAGAGAAATCCGCTGCCTTCAGCATGTGGCCGTATCTGTACCCATCCTTGTGAGACAAAATGCCGTCGGAATAGCACCGAGGCGCCGATTGCAATTGCATGGCTCAAGCGTTTCCTCGGCGATAATTTTTCCCAGGCAACCGGGAAAACAACCAGCGAAAAATATCCTGAAAAAATTGCCATCATTGGCGCCGGCCCGGCTGGACTTGCCGCTGCGAATGATTTGGCCCTTTTGGGCTATTCATGCACCATCTTTGAATCCAATCCCACTCCGGGTGGCATGCTCCGCATGGGTGTGCCAACCTATCGTTTACCAAGAACGGCCATTGATAATGACGTTGAATTTATTAAAGATTTGGGAGTCGAAATTAAATACAACACGACATTTGGTGCAGATATTACCTTCGACAGTTTGAAAAAGGATGGGTTTGCGGCCGTTTTTATCGGTGTGGGCCTGCCAGAGAGCCGTAGCCTGAATATCGAAGGGGTGCAACTTGAAGGCGTCCTCAAAGGCGTATCCTTTTTAAACGAAGTAAATACCACAGGGAGCGCCAAAATCGGCGGGAATGTGCTGGTAATAGGCGGTGGAGCCGTTGCTATGGACTGTGCACGAACGGCCTTGCGCCTGAAGGTAGGTAAGGTATCCGTCGCCTGCCTCGAGTCACGCAAGGAAATGCCGACAACCGATTTTGAAATCGAGGAGGCTGTTCATGAAGGGGTGGCGCTTTACAACTCCGTAGGCCCGAAACGTATCCTCGGAAAGAACGGAAGGGTTTCCGGACTGGAAACCCTTAAGGTGAAATATGTTTTTGATGAACAAAAGCGGTTCAATCCCGCCTTCTATGAAGGCTCAGAGTCTGTTATTGAGGCGGATACTATCATCCTTGCAATTGGTCAGGCATCAAATCTCTCTTTCCTGAAAGGGCAGGAAAGTATTCAAATCACGCGCGGCGGCACGATCATCGTCAACCCAAATACCTTTAGCACTTCTGTGCATGGTATCTATGCAGGTGGTGATGTCGTGTTAGGCCGGGGAACCATGACTGAAAGTATGGCCCAGGGGAAAAAGGCGGCGATTGCCATCCATAACGCCTTAAGAAATGCAGCGGTAAAAGACGAGAAATGGGCAGAAAAGCCTGCAGTGCCCGATGTGGCTGAATCCAGAATCCCTCTTATCAAGAAAGAGCAGAAGCAAGAGATGCCTACCATGCCTTTGGATGAAAGGCTAAAAACCTTTAATGAGGTAGAGCTGGGATTTCCCTTAAATATAGCCGTGAAGGAGGCGCAGCGGTGCATGAACTGCGGCGCTGGCGCCTTTGTGGATGATAATTTATGCGTGGGATGCCTCACCTGCGTGAGGATATGTCCTTTTGAAGTGCCTAAAATTAAAAGGGGAGACACCACGGCGTATATTGACGGCGACTGCCAATCCTGCGGTTTGTGTATTGTGGAATGTCCTGCGAAGGCCATCAGTTTTAAAACACCCTTAGAAGACCGCGGTGAAGATACGCTAAAGGCCGTCTTTCTGGATAAGTCTCTCCAGGGTATGGAACCACTGATTATTAACTTTTATTGTCAATACGGTACCTATAACGAAGGCATAACAAAGAGTTTGACGGAGAAACATGTCAGGCGGGTGGGTGTTCTGGGGCTGGGTAAAGTGGACCCTTCCTTATATCTCAATGCCTTTGAGTGGGGCGCTGATGGGGTATTGGTGACGGCATGCGAGGGAGATACCTGTCATTTTTGCAAAGAACAGGAATGGGTTGAAAGACGGGCAAGATTTGCCGGTCAATTATTGAGTGGATTGGGAATAGATACCAGAAGATTTCAGACCCATTTTGTTTCATCACAAGATGGGAAAGAGATCCTTGAAATTGCGTCCAGAATGGTTGAAGAACTGAGAAATTTATAAAGAACTAGTATGCATGCAACAATAAATCGCAAAAGAAACAATATTTTGTTAAACTATTTATAGGGTAAGTTTCATTGTCGATTAAAAGATTAGTATCTTCCAAAGATAATTTTGACATTTTTAACAAAAATTATGAGTAAAATTAACCCTGTCAGGGTTTTAAACCCTGACAGGGTTAACTCACGAATTTCGTGTTTCGGATTTTGTCTTTTCCGACTTGTTCGGGCTAGGATATATACAAAATGATTGTAGCATCATCAAAACCATTTCCAGAAATCAAACAGATGCTTTCCGGGTTTCGGAAGGTTTGTGTGCTGGGATGCGGTTCATGTGTGACCATATGCCATACGGGTGGCGAGAAACAGGTTACCGAGCTTGCTGCGCAACTCCGTCTTGCTGCGAAATTAGAAGGCAGACAGATTGAAGTGAAAGAAGATTCCACACTCAGGCAGTGTGAGTGGGAATTTATTGATGATATTAAAGAAGTAATTGAAGACTGTGATGCCGTCCTTTCCATTGCCTGTGGTGTCGGCGTGCAGTACATGGCCGAAAAATTCCCCGGGATCAGGATATTCCCGGGGGTAAATACCACCTTTATGGGAGGACCTGTCGAACAAGGCATCTTCTGGGAACGGTGTGCCGGTTGCGGGAATTGTATCCTGGGAACTACGGGAGGGCTGTGCCCGGTAAGCCGGTGTGCAAAAAGCCTCATGAACGGCCCGTGCGGCGGTTCACAAAACGGGAAGTGCGAGGTCTCGCAAGAGACACCCTGTGTGTGGCATCAGATATATGACCAGCTGGACACCCAGCAGCTTTTAGCGACGATGGAGAGGATTGTACCCCCAAAGGACTGGACCACGGGTATGGAAAACCATCCCCGGAAGATGGTTCTTGAACACCTGGTCATGAAAAAGCAATAAAACCGTCCTATTTTATAGGAGAAACATGCCATGTTAACCGTGTATATTCAGAAGACAATGGGGCTTGCCCACTATGAGATAATCGAAGACGAAGGAACATACTGGGTGGGAGATTTCTGGCTTTCAGGGTGTATGGGGAAAAGCAAAAACCCTTGAAAAATACAGAGAGGAACTCAGAGAAGCATTGGAAGAATGGATTGTCTTCAGATTAAAGAATAATCGAAACAGTTTAGTTTTTTGAAAAATGAGTTGTGCTTTTTAAGTCCCTATAGGGACGTGAGGCAATAGGCAGGCAATTTATTGCCTGTATTTTTTTCATTCGCCCCTACAGGGCTTATTTTTATCTTTCTCTTAACACAGGCAATAAATTGCCTGCCTATGAGCAATTTGCCCCTCCGGGGCGAAATCAGCACAAGGCTTTGCCTTGATAGTTTTTCAAAAAAATAAAGTGTTACGAATAATCTTGAGTTGCCTGTAAGTGAAATCCATATAAACAGGCATGAAATGGGAATGATTTTAAAGCAATTGAAGATGTTAAGGTTGTAAATCCTTTTGAATAGCAGGCAAACAGTTTGACTTGTGGTTTTATTATCACGTAATTTATGATCGAAAATAGTTCTGAAATAAAATCAGGCAGTAATTTAGAAAAAATCCTTCGAAGCGGACAATTTGCCGTTACGGCAGAGCTTGGGCCACCCCGGGGCGCGGACCGCTCGGTGATAGAAAAGAAGGCAGGGCTGCTGAAGGGCTATGGGGATGCCTTCAATATTACTGACTGCCAGACCGCCGTGGTGCGTATGTCCAGCATTGCCGCCGGTCGGGTGGTCCTGGATGCTGGCTTAGAACCCATTATCCAGATGACCTGTCGCGACAGGAACCGTATTGCTATACAGAGCGACCTCCTCGGTGCTGCGGCACTTGGTGCAAAAAACCTCTTATGTCTGACCGGTGACCACCAGAAATTTGGAGATCACCCTATGGCAAAGGGCGTCTTTGACATGGATTCGATCCAGCTCATTCAAATGGTCAGGTCCCTCCGTGATGAGAAAAAATTTCAGTGCGGACAGGAGTTAAAGGCATCAGAGCCGAGGTTTTTTATCGGTGCAGCCGAAAATCCCTTTGCCGACCCATTCAAATTCCGTGCTATCAGACTCGCCAAGAAGATTGCTGCCGGTGCCGATTTTATACAAACCCAGATTATTTATAACATCGCCAGGTTTAAAGAATGGATGAAAATGGTCACCGATATGGGTCTCCACGAGAAGGCATTTATTCTCGCCGGTGTGGCTCCGCTCAAATCTGCCGGAATGGCCAGGCATATGAAGTATAATGTGCCGGGTATGGATGTACCTGATGAGGTCATGAATCGTATGACGGCCGCTTCTGCCGCCAAGAAAGGAAAGGAAGAGGGCATCAGGATATGCCTGGAGGTCATAGAGCAGGTTAGAGAAATCAAAGGCATTGCCGGTATCCACATCATGGCTGTGGAATGGGAAGAAGCCGTCCCCGAAATTGTCAGAGAAACACGATTGTATCCCAGACCACTGCTATAACCTTTCTATAACGCGCCAATGAGCATCTGCTTTTAGCTTTGGATTAACTCTTATTTTAAAATATCGCCTATGGGCGATTCCTTGCCCTGTTTTCCTTTGTCTTCTTTTTTGGGCAGTCCTATTTTGTCACCCAATTTCTCCAGCTCCCTTCTGCCGTAATATTTCGCCATGGCGCTGGTTACATAGGGGATATCCAGGATAGGCCTTGGCTTGCTGAAACTCCCATCGATTTTATTATCGGACATGGAAAAATCACCATCCAGGTAATCAAATCGCGTAGCCTTTTGTTTGTCCAATTCACTCCCTTCTTTTACCAGGAACCCGGATCCATCTTTCATACCAAAAATGAGTCCCGGACTGTATATATAAAGTTTAAGTTCATAATTTTACCCCAACAAAATACAACATTAAAACGCTCCTCTTGTATACCATGCACGGCTTTTATGCCGGCATCACATATAACAACGTCATCTCTAATCCCAACAATTTTGTCAATTCGTTCTTTTTTGCACAAATTTCCCACAAATATGTTCTTAATTGTGTGTCAAAATTCATAATTGCCATCTTATATCGCAACAGTCGTTTTTAATTTATAAATTGAAAAATCATACACACATAATTAATTGTTGAGAATCACATGCAACCTGATGTATTAATTTTTAAGAATATACAATATATGTGGCCTCTATACAAATTCCACATTAAGTATAGCCGAAATAGTCTTCCTGAAGACAAGACTACCTTAGGAATTGGCATATTTTATGCTCACACTAAAGTTAGCTCGGTATTAAGCAATGCAAAATTAAAATATTGAACTACCTTCCCTCGTATTGCCTTTTGTTGAAATGTCACTATTTTTGGTGATATTTCAACAAAAGGTAGCTAATCGGTTTGCCTGCAACAGAGCATCCTTATATCGGTACCCATGCCATTTTAAGACCGTAGCAAGGCTATCAATTGTGTTTGAAGTTTTTGATTTACTTAAAGATACCGATGGAAAGTTGCTAGCCGGAGGGGAATTTTACTGCAATGTCTAACAGGGCTAAAAAATGGATTAAATGAAACTTACTACTAAATCATCTGAGATATTTTGCCGATCATGTCACTGGAGGATTTTACAATGCATCAAAAAAAAATATGGAATGGCATATCTACTTTTCTATTTTTATGCCTCATCGTATGTGCTCTCCGGAATGCATACAGTTCTGGTTTTGCAATATTTACACAGGGAGCATCTGCTTTGGGGCAGGCAGATTCTGTAATTGCACATACAGATAGTCCTTCATCTGTTTTTTTTAATCCGGCATTGATTAATAAACTTGAAGGAACGCACATAGAATCAGGAACGACATTAATTTTTCCTTCACGGGAATTTAAAAGTGATCTTACCGGGAAGACCGCTGAGACAGAAGATGAGATGTTTTATCCATCCACGTTTTATGTCACCCATAAATTCAATGAAAAGATAAGTGCCGGCATGGGAATCTTTAGCCCTTTTGGTCTGGCAACAAGCTGGGAGGATGATTGGGAAGGGAGGTACATAGGGACGAAATCGGATTTGAAAACCCTTACTATCAATCCTGCAGTTTCATACCAAATATTACCCAATGTCGCATTTGCAGCCGGAGTGGATGTCCTTGTACTTGACACTACATTGGAGAAGAAAATAAACTTGTCTGGTTTTGGCCTCCCTGATGCAAACCAAAAATTTAACGGCGATGGGAATGGCATCGGTTATAACCTTGGCATCTTATATGACATAAGCGAAGATATCTCGTTCGGTGCTTCATACCGAAGTGAAATCAAGGTAGACATTGATGGCAACTCCGATTTTGATCTTCCTGCTAATACCCCTTCCCCACTCGGTGCGTTATTTCCAGATACCGATGGTAAAACGGACATCACACTTCCACAGCAAGTACATGCAGGTATCTGCTATAAAGGTTTTGATCGTCTAACACTTGAAACTGTTTTGAGATGGGAGGGCTGGTCTTCTTTTGACGAATTAAAGGTAGACTTTGATCATCCAATTGCAGGGAGTAGTGAATCCATTACAGAAAAAGACTGGCAAGATACCTATTCTGTAAATCTTGGTGCTAAATATCAACTCAGGGACTGGGTTGCGTTGCTTGGAGGCTATTTATACGGAGGAAATCCGGTTCCTGACAGGACATTTGACCCTATTGTTCCTGATGCCAGCACGCACCTTTTTACTGTTGGGACATCCGTAAAACTCAAGAAATTTAAAATTGACCTGGCGTATGGTTATCAAAAATTAGAAGGCCGGAGCAAGGATAACTCTGTAGATGACAATTCTTCTGATGGGTTGCTGAATGTTGCCACCAGCGCAAATGGCAAGTATGAAACGGATTTACATCTGTTTGGTATCAGCGTGACCTATAATTTCTGATTGTTATTACTTTTAAAACACAGGATTCATGAAACTATAATATTTTTCCTATCGCTTTCCTTTTGAATATAACAGGTGAATATTGGATAGCATCCAAAAAATTATTCAAGAATCTAAAGATACAAACGTCGACGGCCAACAGAAAGAGGGGATCAAGGTCAGCAAAAAACATTTAATAAACACCCTGAACTACATTAATTTTCAAGCCGGCACCATATATGTAAATTTCAAACATGTAAAATATGACCGTATCATATCCCTTCAGGCTAAGCCGCAACCATGTATTGAAGACCATTTGGAATGTTTCTGGATTGAACCCGCAGGGCTTAGACAGAAACTGAATTCATATAAATATCTAGATTTTATTCTTAAAGACGGACAAAAACTCATTCTTGTTAAAGCTGACGCAGAAGATATAAGCGAAACAGGAATATGTTTTAAACTTCCGGAAATATGTCTCGAATTCAATTACCGAAAAGTAAAAAGGAATTCCTGCAAAGGAATACAGGTTGATTTTATTCAAAACGGTGCAATATTTCACGGATTTCTTTCGGACTTTAGTGCAGCTTCATTCTGCGCGGAAATAACAGTAGTGCCACCTCAATCGTTCTGGTTAATTAATCCTGAAAATATGGTAGACGCTGTATTGAAAAAAGGTCAAGATGTTTTTTATTCAGGGAAATGTAAGATAATCAGGCAAACTTACGGTCAAAAAACACGCTGCTTTGTATTAGAACCTACAGAAAATCAGATGCGCAGATTTAAACCCAAAGAATTCAGGAGTCCAAGACATAAATTAAACCCTGTGCCAAATATTACTTTCAAACATCCTATTATTCAGAAAATAATCAACCTTGAGGTCGAAGACATATCCTGCTCAGGCCTTTCCGTCGAAGAGTACCAGGCAAATTCCGTGCTTTTAACAGGATTGGTCATACCGGAATTATTTATAGAATTTGCAAATGGTTTTACGATAAGATGCAAGGCCCAGGTTGTTTACAGAAATAACTATAAAACTGATGACGACAGGACATACGTAAAATGCGGCATAGCGTTTTTAGAAATGGACATGCAAGATCAAAGTAAACTGGCAAGCCTCCTGCATAAAGTAACAAATAAAAAATCATATAGTTGTCACAAAGTGGATTTAGATGCATTGTGGAAATTCTTTTTTGAGTCAGGCTTCATATACCCTGAGAAGTACACCCATATACACAAGAACAAGTTAAAGTTTAAAGAGATTTATCAGAAGCTATATATCCAGAGCTCTAATATAGCCAGACATTTCATATATCAAGACAAAGGGGAAATTCAAGCACATCTGTCTATGGTCCGTTTTTGCGAAAATACCTGGTTAATTCATCATCATGCTGCCAGCAGATCAGGTTGTAACAAGGCGGGATTGGTTGTTTTGAATCAGCTTGGGCATTATATAAACGATTTTCATTCTCTCTATTCAACCCATATGAATTATGCCTGCTGTTACTTTAGGCCAGACAATAAATTTCCACATCGTGTATTTGGAGGAGTTACCCGGTACATAGATAATCTAAAGGGTTCTTCTATTGATCCTTTTGTCTATTTCCATTATGAAAAAAATTTGAACAACATGGAAATAAAAGAGCCATGGATCCTTGCGAAAACCCAACCCGAAGACTTCATGGAATTAGAAGGTTTTTATGAGCACAAATCCAGCGGTCTTATGCTTGATGCCCTTGATTTAAAGCCGGACACGATTGATAATAACGAACTCAATGAAGAATATCACAGACTCGGTTTGAAGAGGCAAAGACACTTTTTCTCGCTAAAGAAAGATGGCATCTTTAAAGCGTTTATTGTGTTGAATCTATCAGATATCGGTTTGAATATGTCTGATCTGACCAATTGCATTCAAGTTATCGTTCTGGACCCAGATGACCTCCCTTACGATACTCTCTGCTCCGGCTTATTTATGTTATCAAAATATTATGACCAGGACGAAATCCCTACATTGCTCTATCCTGTAAGCTACGCTGAAGGTCAATCCATACCTTATGATAAAACATATAATCTATGGGTTTTAAATTTGCACTATCTCGATCCTTATTTTAAATACCTTGAAATTTTAATTAATCGCAATAGGCACGAAGAAAATAAGGTGTTATCTCTTTCTCAGGTATCCTCATGGAAAAATCCCAAATAGGGAATAAACATTTATATAACAGCCGGATAATAGATACTTATATAAAGCTCATTAAAAGGAAGTATAATTATATCAATGTAGATGAACTATTACAATACTCGGGGATGGAATCCTATCAGGTTTCAGACGAGGGATACTGGTTTACCCAGGAACAGATAGATTTGTTCTATGATAGGTTGGTATATTTAACTGGAAATAAGGACATCGCAAGGGAGGCTGGCAGGTTTGGGGCATCGCCGGATGCTATGGGGATAATGAGGCAGATTGTCCTGAGTCATATCGGTCCGGCCAAAGCATATGAGGCAATAGGAAAGGCGGCGGCTAATTTTACTAAATCAGCAATTTACGAATCAAAAAGAATAGATACTAATAAAGTTGAAATTATCGTTACGCCCATAGATGGGGTTTATGAAAAACCATTTCAATGTGAAAACAGAATAGGCTACTTTGAATGTGTTAGTGCCATGTTTAACTGTAGAATGCCAAAAATAGAACACCCTGAGTGTATCTTTAAAGGCGGGGATGTTTGTCGTTATATAGTCTCCTGGAAAGAATCACGTTTTGCTTTTTGGGAAAAAATAAGAAATTATACAACCTTGCTTCTTTCACCAAGTTGCATGTGCTCGTTTTTTGTGAACCCAAAGGTTACAGTAACTGCTGTTTTACCCATCACACTATTTGTTATTTTATCATTAACCTTGTACTCAAAAATTATGGAGAAGAGGGAACTAAATACGGCAATAGATAACCTCAGGGATTCGCCCGATAAGTTACTGGAACAGATTAATGTAAATTATAACAATGCCCTTATGATAAACGAGATAGGGCTCGCACTTAGCAAACAGATGGATATTGATAGTATTTTATCGAATGTTACCCAAGTTTTGGAAAAAAGACTTGATTATGATCGGGGCATGATCCTTTTAGCAAATCAGGACAAAAGCAGGCTCGAATACCGTGCAGGTTTTGGTTACACTGATGAACAACTACAGATTGTGAGGAATACCAGTTTTCATTTAAATAATCCAAAATCAAAAGGGGCATTTGTTATATCCTTTCACAAGCAGAAACCATTCATAATAAATGACATAAATGAAATAAAAGACACTCTTTCACCTCACAGCTTAGAATTTGCAAAAAAAATTGGGGTAAAATCCTTTATTTGTTGTCCCATAATCTATGAAAGGGAGTCCCTGGGAATTCTTGCAGTAGATAATGTAAAGACAAAAAGGCCACTACTTCAGAGTGAAGTCAGTCTATTAATGGGTATCGCTCCCGAAATAGGAATAAGTATCCATAACAGCATGCTTATTGAGGCCAGAGAGCGTCAATTTAAATCTATAATACAGGTTTTGGCGGCCAGTATTGATGCACGTGATACCCTGACTGCTGGGCATTCCGAAAAGGTTACTGAATATGCCCTGGGCATTTGTAACGAACTTGAGATATCAAAAGATTACTGCGAAGTGATTCGGGTTGCTGCATTACTGCATGATTATGGTAAGATAGGTATCGACGACTCAATCTTAAAGAAAAATGGCAAACTGGACTTTGGTGAGCGCAAAGAGATAGAAACTCATGCAGAAAAAACTAAAAAAATATTGGAACAGATACATTTTGAAGGTATTTACAGAGAAGTTCCTGATATTGCAGGATCCCATCACGAAAAAATTGACGGAAGCGGTTATCCTAAAGGACTCAGGGGAGAAGAAATTCCCCTTGGAGCAAGGATAATTGGTGTTGCAGACTTTTTTGAAGCCATTACATCAAAACGTCATTACCGGGAACCGTTGCCACTTGATACAGCATTTCAACTTTTAGAAGAGGAAAGCGGACAGCGCTTTGATAAAAAGATTGTTGATGCTTTTATCAAATTTTACAATAAGAAATATAAATATCAATGGAGCCCCTCGAACAAGTTAGTTTTACAGGTTTAAATCACATGCTCGGCTTCTTTCCCCTGCATATAATCACCGGCGTGTAAGTAAATCTGCCCGGATCGGCAAAAAATCTGTTAAATTCTTCCGAGAATTCTTCATACCCACCCTGATATTCTTCAAATGGATATTGTACCTTCCTTGAGATAACTTCAATTTTCTTGATCCAGTTGAAGGCATCGATATCCTTTAATTTGCCAAATATCAAATGGTGGGCTGCAACATCTACATTTATATCATGATATCCCAGCGTATAAAGATGATAATAGAGCTTTCTTCCTGCATAAGGATCAAAATTCGCTTTTTCTTCCAGATACTTTATCATTGCAAAAATGGTTCTTTCCAATCTCTGGGGAAGAGCAAAATGGTTTAAACAATTATGGTCCAAATCAATCAGGCATAAAATACCGCCAGGTTTTACAATCTCAGATAAATACTTAACTATGTTAAAACTATCAGCGAGATAGTACTCCAAAAGAAATCTGACCCAGACAAAGTCAAATGTCCCCAAGTCAGCAAGAGACTCGCGTATATCTTTACACGTAAATTCCAGCCCCTGGACACCATAGTGCCCTTTAGCATATTCAATTCTATTTTTTGACCCATCCACTCCTACTGCGAGACCACCAGGTTGAACTAATTTATGCAGTATGGAAGTAGTTTTTCCTGAACCACAGCATATATCCGCAACACGCATACCCGGCTTTATGCCTGCCCAGAGGGCCTGATTCTCAACAACTATATTATCTGTCTTTATATCCAGACGGAGTACCTCTTCATCGCTTTCCATTAAATATTCATTGCCTTGCATGATTTACGCCCCTCCGTTTTTTCTATCAGGTAGTTGTCGATTAAAATATGATCATTTCAAAATATCCTTTAAAATATTTCCTATGGGTGATTCCTTGCCCTGTTTTCCTTTGTCACCTTTCTTGGGCAATCCTATCTTGTCACCTAATTTCTCCAGTTCTTTCCTGCCGTAATATTTCGCCATGGCGCTGGTTACATAGGGGATATCCAGGATAGGCCTTGGCTTGCTGAAAGTGCCGGTAACCGTAATCGGAAGCACCATGCGTTTTTCTGGATTGAGCAGGGCATTGAGCGGTTCGTTCTTTTTGGCTAATTTAGCAGAATATTCCTGGGAGAGAACGACCTTGCCCTTAAGGTCGAGACTGCTGGTATTACAGTCAACTAACCCATCTATAAACGCATCAGAATCAGTTGCTTTTGCAGTATGAATATTATGTAAAGCGGCCTTCTTTAAATATATTTTATTACCGGTCATGGAAAAATCACCATCCAGGTAATCAAATCGGGTAATTTTTTGTTTCTCCAATTCACTGCCTTCTTTTTCCAGAAACTTAGATACGCCCTTTATACCAAAAAGCGCATCCAGTACTGTATCTACAAGGTTTAAATTCATAATCTCTCCCTGGTCGAGCCGGAATGACCCGCTGGCATTCATAGCCCCTTTCTGTTTTTCATCGCCGGCATTGTTTGCCACAAAAGACCCGGAAAATAGCCCTTTGAATAAACCCTTGTATTGTGTAAAAGTATCCATAGCTTCTGCCATATTTATATTCGTAATAACCGGTTTCACGTTCCATCGAAGTTCGCGGGGCCTTACTTTACCGTCCATCACAACGCCTCCCTGGAAGGCATGAACACGAAACCCGTGAATACCGAGGATATCGTTCTGGTAGTCGAACTGTGCCTGCATCTTTTCAAAAGGCGCAGCCAGCACCTCTCCTTTCCTGACTTCAAGATTGCCACTCCCCATGATTGCCTCATCCTTTTTCACGGCTTGAACGTTCATATCCATGGATTCAAAAAAACCCTGAGAAGTTGCAGCTTTCCGGCCATCGTCTGATGACTGAGAGAGCTTAAATGCAAGCCTTGGAGACGAAAACTGCAGATTAACAGCGGCATCGTTCATCGTTCCTTTCAAGGAACTTCGAAGGACAAAATTCCCCTCTGGTTCGTACTCTTTTAGTGCAGGGACCAGTGATTCCCAGCCTTTCAGGGACGTATCATCGGTGTTTATCGAAAGATCAAAACGCGGATTCGTTAAACCGGTAATTTTTCCCGATGTCCTGAGAGATAAGGTATGCATTTTGACAACACACGGGTCTAAATGAATATCATCTCCTGTCTTGCTTGCCTTGACGGAAATTTGACAGGGGACAGGTCTTGGTTTGCGAAATGTCTCACCATACAGGATATCGAGGTCTTTCATCTCCACGTTGCAATCAGCCTGGAGATTATCCATATTTCCCTTCGAAATCATCTCCATGCCCAATGAACCTGAAAAGCTCACATCCTTAGGTAAAGATTCCCTGATAGAAGGGTAAAACAGAAAGACATAGTCCGGATTGATCGCCTGTGTCCGAAGGGTTATATCCCATTGTGGTTTCGTATTGAATCCTTCCACGCTTCCTGTCAGAGAGATTGTATTTTCATCCATGCTCAAATCCAACCGGTCAATGTCCGCACTTCCTTTTTCCCATGCGAACTTCATTTCTTCCTGGAGGGTAATATGCATTTTCCTGAGGGCTTTCTTATCGTTTCCTTCTGCGAGTATCAGTTCTTTGCACTGCATCTGACCTTCTGAAGTGACTCCGGACGCCATATCCCCCCTTAAAGAGATATCCATGCTGACGACCCCGTCTACAGGGGATAAAGGCAGGTCTGGCGGCAGGTACGATTTACAGGTACCCAGATCAAATTCTTCGAGTGATACTGCGATATCCATAAAAAGCCGTTTTATATCCAGGGTATCACCAATGGGTCCCATAGCACCCTTTATCATGAAATTTTGCTTCGCACTTCCGGGCAGCCGGGCCACCGTGGACATCCGGATCGGTTTATTCACTGATACATCCGTGAATTTCATGTCTAACAAATCTATCGTTGTCGTTGTGGTAGTGCCGGGCTGAGTGAATTCATCAATAAAATCGATGTGGCCCTGGTTCAAAGTAAATTTGGAAACCAGCAATCCCGCCAAAAAGGTACTTCCGTTTTTCACCTCATTCTCACCGTTTTTACTGCCATTATTTTTATTCTCTTTTTCCTCCTGGCTTTCAGTATCTTTCTGTTCTTTATCTTCTTGTTCTTTTGTTTCGGAACCCATTAAGTCTGTGATATTAAGCTCCCCCTTTGTGTTTTTTATCAGTCGTACCACTGGTTTATCCAGGATTAATTCCTTGACTTGAATCTGCTTTCTCAGAAGGGGAAATAATTTTACCTTTACCCGTAGTCGTTCCAGATTCAGAAAATCACCTGTACCAAACCCCGGATTTTCTGCAATGCGGAGTCCCTGAATCTCTGCACCCAGCCCTTTCAAAATGGTGAGTTTTATTCCGCCAAAATCCAAATCTCTCGCCACGTGCGGCTTCGCAAGGTCGATAATTTCCCCTTTATATTTATTGAGATCAATAAGAAATGGTGTAACTACTGCACCTACCAGAAGAACAAAAATCACACTCAGAACAATAATAATGATCTTTTTCATAATTTTATCCTTTATCGGTGATAATTACGTAGCTATCGTATTTTCAATGCATCCTGAATTTAGTTACACTGTAGCAGAAGCCAGGCATTTTATCAAGGGAAACAGAAGCCCAGGATAAACGTTTATACCAAAGAGACATTGCTTGTGTCTTTTTGTCACCCGGTACTTGTTCGGTATCTTGTACTCATCAGGCTTTTATACGAAAAGATACTGACACAAGTTCAGTATGACATTCTATTATGAAACGTCATAATTACATTGACATAGTATTGCAGAAAAATTTATACTGAACCAAAAATTCTGTAACAGGTCACACCTACCCTTCATTTCATCATCTGGTTCAGTTTTTAGGAGGTTTAACATGTTCAAGACGAGATTTTTAGCCTTACTCATTACAGTATTGTTTTTCGTTGGTTGTTCCACAGTACCAATAACAGGGAGAAAACAACTTTCTTTTATACCACAGAACCAGCTTATTATCTCAAGCGCCGATAGCTATCGTCAGCTGATATCTGAATCAAAACTCTCAGGTGATGCACAAAAGACACAAATGGTGGTCGATGTGGGTCGTAGAATAGCATCGTCAGCTGAAGAGTTTATGCGTGAAAACGGGATGGAAAAGGAAATACAGAACTACCATTGGGAATTTAAACTTATTGAGGACGATAAAACCGTAAATGCCTTCTGCATGCCCGGAGGAAAAATTGCCGTGTATACCGGAATACTTCCGGTTACACGGGACGAGGATGGACTGGCAGTTGTGATGGGACATGAAGTTGCACATGCGCTGGCAAATCATGGCGGTGAAAGGATGAGCCAGCTCCTTATCGTTCAAATGGGCGCAACCTCTCTGTCTGCAGCGCTCAGCGGCCAACCGGAACAAACCCGGCAATTATTAATGCAAGCATTTGGGTTAGGCGCAAATGTAGGTGTTCTTTTACCCTATAGCCGCAGTCATGAACTGGAAGCAGACCATATCGGTCTTATTCTGATGGCCAGGGCTGGTTATGATCCCAGAACTGCCATCCCGTTCTGGCAAAGGATGAATAACCTTGGTGGAGAACGGCCACCTGAATTTTTATCTACGCATCCGGAGCCTGAAAGAAGGATTCAAGACCTTCAGAATGAACTCCCTGAAGCGATGAAATATTACAAACAGTTTTAATTGACTGCTTGCCAGGAGGCACGGACAAACCTTGTTCTTCGTTTAGACACCAAACAAAAAACCCCAATATCCTTTTACCGATATTGGGGTTTTCATGTCATAATTATAACGATAATTTAAACGGCTACTCCATATTTTTATACACCATAACTATTGCAACTGATTATTCTTTAAAATATAAGAGCGTGCTTTTCAATAAATTTATAATTTGACGACTTTTGTGGCTTTGTAGCCCTTCTGGTCCTTTATGACATCGAACTCGACCTTATCACCTTCAGCAAGGGTTCTAAACCCCTCTCCCTGGATCGATGTTTGATGTACAAACACATCCTGACCGTTATCCTGGGAAATAAAACCAAATCCCTTTTTGTCATTGAACCACTTCACGGTTCCTGTTGCCATTCCTGAATCACCCCCTTTCACAGTTTAAAAACTTTTACAACAAAAAAAGGCTACGAGGTTGTAAACCTTGTAGCCTTACTATATGTTACTATATAACAATACGACTTTGAAATGCAAGCAGACAACATATAACAATATACTATCAAACATTGTGTAATAATGCAAAGAAAAATAAAAACATGTCTGTTTGGAATCTCAATGTTGATGAAATTCTCTTGCGAGTTCCAGGGATTTTTGATACCATTAAGAACCTTTTTGTCAGTATTTTCATGATAAAAAAGCATGCACATCGTGCGTATTAATCTTATCTATTGCGGAAAGGAGTTTTTGGATGTCGCCTAAGTATGTTTATTTCTTTGGCAACGGCTCTGCCGAGGGTAGGGCTGATATGAAACACCTGCTGGGTGGCAAGGGTGCTAATCTTGCAGAGATGACCAATCTGGGTATCCCTGTCCCCCCGGGATTTACCATAACCACAGAGGTTTGCGATGCGTATTACAAAAACAATCAGCAGTACCCGAAAGGTCTTTCCGGAGAAATAGAACAGAATCTTTCCCGATTAGAAAAACTTATGGGGGCAAAATTGGGTGATCCAAACAATCCTTTATTGGTTTCTGTCCGTAGTGGTGCAGCAGCATCCATGCCAGGGATGATGGATACGGTTTTAAATCTTGGTTTAACTCCGGATGCTGTTAACGGACTTATAAAAAAGACAGGCAACGAACGCTTCGTGTGGGATGCTTACCGACGGTTTATCACCATGTTTGGTGACGTTGTCATGGGCGTGGAGCGCCACTATTTTGAAGAGATTCTTGATAGATACAAAAAGAAGGCGCGGGTAAAAAGTGATACGGAACTCACAACTGACCAGTTAAAAAAAATTGCCGAAGAATTTAAAGCTGTTTATAAAAAGAAGACCCGTGAAAACTTTCCCAACGACCCGAAAGTGCAGCTTCAGAAGGCAATAGATGCGGTATTTGCCTCATGGAATAATCCGCGTGCCGTAAAATATCGGCAACTTTACGAAATTAAGGGACTCCTTGGAACGGCAGTAAACGTTCAGGCTATGGTCTTCGGGAATATGGGAAATCACTCTGCCACGGGCGTATGTTTTACGAGAAATCCCTCGACCGGCGAAAACAAATTCTACGGTGAATTCCTCATCAATGCCCAGGGCGAAGATGTCGTTGCCGGAATCCGTACCCCTGAACCGATTGCAAATCTTGAAAAAGAAATGCCGGAGGTTTACGAACAGCTTGTTAAATATAAAAATATCCTGGAAAACCACTTTAAAGATGTCCAGGATATAGAATTCACCATCCAGGAAAATCGATTGTTCATGTTGCAGACAAGGACCGGTAAGCGTACCACCCAGGCTGCAGTGAAGATTGCAGTTGATATGGTTAAAGAAAAGCTGATTGATAAAAAGACTGCAATTTCCCGTATTAATCCCAATGAGCTTGATCAGTTGTTACACCCAACTTTTGACCCCAAGGCAAAAAAAGAGATTATTGCAGCAGGGCTTCCAGCTTCACCAGGTGCGGCTACGGGAAAGGTTGTATTTAGCGCAGAAGACGCTGAAAAATTGACTCTTGAAAAGAAAGAG
Source organism: Candidatus Brocadia sp. (assembly GCA_021646415.1). Lineage (NCBI taxonomy): Bacteria > Pseudomonadati > Planctomycetota > Candidatus Brocadiia > Candidatus Brocadiales > Candidatus Brocadiaceae > Candidatus Brocadia > Candidatus Brocadia sp. The sequence continues at coordinate 142,562 of SOEU01000001.1, read as the reverse complement.
AAGGTTATTCTTGTCAGAAAAGAAACCTCGCCCGAGGACATTGGGGGAATGCATGTTGCGAAAGGTATTCTCACAACACGCGGAGGCATGACTTCGCACGCTGCTGTGGTGGCAAGGGGGATGGGTAAATGCTGCGTTGCCGGATGCGGTTCATTACAAGTGGATTATAAAAGTCAGACCTTTAAGGTGAACGGTAAGATAATAAAAAGGGGGGATTATATCTCGATAGATGGTAGTACTGGCGAAGTAATGCTGGGAATGGTTCCTACCATTGAACCCGGACTCAGCGGAGACTTTGCCACACTTATGGGGTGGGCTGATGAAGTCCGCAAACTGAAGATAAGAACAAATGCCGATACATCGGCGGATGCTAAAAAGGCAAGGGAATTGGGTGCAGAGGGTATTGGACTCTGCAGGACAGAACACATGTTCTTTGGCGAAAACAGAATCGATTCTGTTCGACAGATGATCCTTTCCGCTCCGGACGTAAAAAATTTAAAGGCGAAGATTGCTGCACTGGAGAAGGAACTTGCAAAGGCCCTAAATAAGAAATCGGACGCTATTAAAAAGGAATTAATGCAAGTCAAAAAGGAGCTCAAAGAACCATTGAATTTATATACATCCGCCCTCAAAAAATTGCTTCCCATGCAGCGTCGTGATTTTGAACAGATCTTTACGGTAATGGACGGACTCCCGGTTACCATAAGGCTTCTTGACCCTCCTCTGCATGAATTTCTCCCCCAGGAAGAATGCAACCAGAAAGAAATGGCAAGGCAGATGAAGATCAGCCTGAAAGAGATACAAGAGAAGGTCTCTGCGCTTCATGAATTAAATCCCATGCTGGGGCACCGTGGCTGCAGGCTGGGTGTCACATATCCGGAAATCTATGATATGCAGGTGCAGGCCATCATTGAGGCTGCCTGCAATGTGAAGAAAAAAGGTGTTACTGTATATCCGGAGATCATGTTGCCCATCATTAGCGCCGACCAGGAATTTAATCTATTAAAAGACGATGTCCATAGAATAGCGAAAGACGTTATGAAGAAGAAGGATATGCAGATTGACTACATGGTTGGCACCATGATTGAGCTTCCACGAGCAGCCCTGATAGCGGATAAGATTGCCAAACATGCAGAATTTTTCTCCTTCGGAACAAATGACCTAACCCAGATGACCTTTGGTTTTAGCCGCGATGATGTGGGTTCCTTTGTACCTGATTACATTGAAAAAGGCATTCTTGAGAAAGATCCATTCCAGATATTGGATCAGGAAGGTACAGGACAACTCGTGGAGATCGGGATTAAGAAGGGACGGAGCACGCGACCCGATTTAAAGGTGGGTATCTGCGGTGAGCACGGTGGCAACCCGCAAACCATCTCATTCTGCCATCAGGTGGGAATGAACTATGTGAGTTGTTCGCCATTTCGGGTACCCATTGCCCGGCTCGCAGCGGCACAGGCATCTTTACAGCAGCCGGTATCTCAGGCAACTGTTTGACAGACATTTCCCAACCTTTCTCCTGAAACAGGGAAAAATCAGTTCTTCTGATTGGCATTTATAAACTGACAAATGCTAATCCTGCATCTGTTCTGTTTTTGGGTGCGCCTGTAAAGAATACAGAGGACAGGGTTTTGCCAGGTATGTAGCAAAAGGCATCTAAGGGGACGTGCCTCAGATGCCTTTTGTCCTATACCTCCTTCATATTTACTCACCTTCACTTACATCTTTAAAATTTATTCCTCGAACAGGCAGCACCTGTCCCCTGATCTCCCCATCGGGGAACTCATCGGTGTGAATGTTGAGGTAGAGTAACCCTTTCTTCAAATCCCTGACCTGTTTTCCCGTGAGCGGACCGACGCTCCCAACTTTTGGACTGCCGGGAACCGGAGTTATCGGAAAGAGCACCGGTGCATTCTCCCCTGGATTGGCAGGGCCATGGAAGTGTGCCGCAGTTTCTGACCCAATTAAATTGGTATCGGTAAAGGTTATCGAATAAGAGAGAAGTTTTTCGTCTTCTTCAAAGGTTATAAATGCGACTCCAAAGGCATTGCTTTCATTTTGTGGAACTTCCTGACCTCCGGTCAAAATGGCAGTAAATGCCTTTACGCTTTTGCCCTGTTGACTATATGCATTCAACGGAACTAACGAAACCGTAAATGCAAATATAAATATGGTCGAAGTGATCAGTCCAATCTTTGACATCTTTGTGCTGGCAATAGCCATGCCCGCAATTTTCCTAAAAATCTTTTCCATCTTACTCCTCCTTAGCATAATGGGTTTTTAATCATTTTTTCAATCTTCCTTAGCTATCCAACGAAACACAAAGCACCAACGTCCACGAATGATCAAAGAAGACCAGCATCCCCTCCTTTCTGCAACAAGTTTTAATTACCGCATAATAGATAAGTAAAGACTCTTTATAAAATTGGCCTTAAAATAAAAAAGCCTTACTGCAAAGATATTCATTGTGAAAATCTTCGGCAGTAAGGCTGTCTTATTTTTTAGCCGTTTAAGCGGCTAAGACCCTTTACTTTGCGTCCCCTGATTACTCAAGGTTTGCCTTTATCGTGATGTATTATATCATGAATAATTTTTTTCCATTCAAGCATGCATAGCAGGTGATGTCAAGCAAAAACAGAAAATAGTTGAAAATGATAATTCAAGACTTTCCGGAGAAATTTTGTACCTGATTTTTTCCGCAAGCCTGCTATTTGTCACACCGGTAAATTTGCAAACCACTTGCTGCACAAATCAAACAGAGTGGCTTACCTGTTTTTTTGCCGTACCAGGATATCAGCTCTTTCTGTCATTTCTTTCATAATTTTTTCTACCAGAAGCCGATAGTTTTCCATTTCTTCCCCGGTAAGATTGGGTGGAATATGGATGGGGTCGCCATACATCATTAATGCCCGGGAAAATGGCTTTGGAATACGAAACTCGTCCCAGCTTGGGAGCTTCCAATAACGGGATAATCCAACGGTAGTGGGAATAATAGGCAGTCTTGTTTTTTGGCTGAGATAGATGCTTCCGGGTTGGACAACGAATCGGGGGCCCCGTGGTCCGTCGGGGGTAATTGCAACCGGATACCCTTCACGTACCTTATCAACCATGGCCTTTACAGCCCGTGCGCCACCTCTCGTTGTTGACCCTCGTATAACACCAAAACCAAGTCTTTTTATTACCTGTGCGATATATTCACCATCGGAGTGCTGGCTGATGAGTACCTGTATGTTTTTATTGCGGCCCACATAGGCAGGGATAAGCATCAGGCAGTGCCAGAAGGTGTAAATAGCCTGGTTGGTTTGTATCTTTTCATTAAAACCTCTGGGAGAATCGGAAATACGAATGGTCAAGGCCAATAATTTTATGAGCCAGGAACCAAGAATCCCTGTGATAAAGAATTTTAGTTTTTTCATTTTAAATGCAACCACAGATTTCACTGATTACACAGATTGATCGTATTTTTGATCTGTGTCATCTGTGCAATCTGTGGTTTCAAATGTTTTTTACCTGCCTCACTAGCTTTCAACCATAGACAGATACAAGGCGCACTTGTTGCAGCTCATATTGTCATTCTCGCAAAAATCCTTAAAGATTTGATACAACCCCTGTTGCCTCCTGGCAGAAGTGATTATTTTTTTTGATACATCTGACTGTCCAAAGATACGATGACTCATGAACTTCGTTACACTGGTACCGGAAAGAGGAGAATAATTTCTATACACGAGATGTAATGTCTTTTCCATCTTTGTGTTGTCATGCTTTCTGGCATAGATAAGCAAGATGGGAATAATAACATTGATGAAAATATTGGAAGTCCTCTCTTTTCCAAGCAACTTAATGGGTTTTGCCAGTTTTTTCCCATACCAGGTATAATGATATGACCAGTAGGGGTCATAAATATCAAGAAAGAGAGATTGTATATCCTCAATGAGCCTCTTCATGATTTTGTGTGCATCTTCGTAACTTTCCACCTTTTCAAGTACCGATAAGAGGTATCGGAAGATGCTGAGGGATGAACACTCCGAAAGGACATTGGCAATGGCCGCAATCCTTCTTTCCGGGAAATTTGCAGGTCTGATCCCTGCATAGCTCCAGGCATTTTTTGTCAAAGGAACCCGGTTTATTTTCTTTTGTATTTTATTCCATGCCTGTTCAATATCGTTTACATATTCCGCAGTTTCTTTGTCGCAGGCTGGTTTTACATTTCTTTGTTGCGGTAACAAACCCGCTGTACCCAGGAGTAACGCCTGCGTATCTTTTTTCTTTTTTTGGGCAGAGGCATCTTCTGGAATTAAAGACCTGATGTCTTCAAGCGGCACGCGGGAGGCTAACGTGAAAAACGGCTCCTTATTGTTTTTATATCCCAGCGATTCCATCACAGCCTCGTAAAGTACCTGATCTAATGGTTTTTTTTCTACCCATTGTTCGTACCTTTTTGCCTTTTGAAGAATGCGCTCGTCGCCGGCATAATCGAGGAAACGACCTATCCATTGATCATTTACCTTCTGGTTTTCCATTTCGGTCTGACAGTATCCGGGATTTACCTTTTTCCCTTTTAGATAGGATTCAACGTCGATCAACTCTACCAGTTCATCCAATTCGGCATCTAAATATTTGGACAGCGTTAATTGAGGAATTAATTGGCCGTTACAATTCTTAACGGACCCTCCCTGGTCATCCCACATAACGACATGCAAGCATACCGTATCGTAGGTACTTTGTTTGTCGTGCTGATGCCGCATCCAATCGGATGAAAACACATGAACTTCGACATTGCCCTTTATGAGACCTTTGCCTTCCAGGAGAATTTCAGCGTGCTTGAAATCAGGTCCTCCCTCAGAATTCCACCATCCTGGAGAAAGAATTTCAAGGCGAAAGCCGTCATCGGTAAAAAGCTTGTCCTTTTTAATATGCTGTCCAAACCAGACACATCGAACTAATTCTTCCTTAATCAGCCTTTCTGTGCCTTCCAGGACACGCAGGGACGAACTGCCGTTCACCCCTTCATCATTTATACCAGTATAAAGGGAGTTTACGATCTGCTGATAGACAGGCGAAAAATAATTTGTGGGATATTTATCGAGGTTGAACATGGAACGTTTTAAATTCCTTGTATAAAAATTTTCATTTTTCTCTTGTCATTCCTTTTTTTTGTCATTCTCGCGCAAGCGGGAATCCAGCATCCTTTACCTCTTTTTCCTCTACTCTGGATTCCAGTTTTTTTATTTGTTATTCCCACTTTTTATTTGTCATTCCCGATAAACTTGTCCTCGTGAAAACGGGGAGGCATTCGGGAATGACATGAAAAACCATCATAGATTCAAACTCACTCTCCTCTTACTCCCAAAGTGCGCTATGCCATTATCCCTCTTCTTGTCATTCCCACGCAAGTGGGAATCCAGTATCCTTCGCCTCTACTCTGGATTCCCGCGTACACGCGAATGACATTTAAAGAAAATAAATAGTATCATTGAACCAGTTCGTCATATAAATCCCTCCATTGAGGATTCATCTTTTCAATCAATTCCAACTTCCATTTTCTATTCCATTTCTTTAACCGTTTTTCTCTCTCAATGGCGCTTATTACATCACGAGTCATTTCATAATAAACAAGATGATGAACCCTATACTTTTTCGTAAATCCCTTTATTAAATCATTTTTATGCTCATAAACCCTTCTTATCAAATTATTAGTAACGCCAATGTATAAAGTCCCGTTTCTTTTATTTGCAAGAATGTAAACAAAATAATGTTTGTCAAAACTCATAAAATCCCATTTCTGGATTCCCGTTTTATTACCTGTCTTTCCTTTTTGTCATTCCCGCAAAAGCGGGAATCCAGATGTCTTTATTCCTTCAACGATATTTAAATATCAAAGTTCAAGTTCGCTTCAAAATACGCCTTTTATTAGTCTCTCGTCTTTCAGGTATTAGAAAAACTCAATAAATTATGAACAATAAGTTGCAAATTAAATCAGCCTTTAGTTTCTATTTTGGCCAAACTGCTTTTATACTCAAAATCCCTGATGGATAACTGTGCCTGATAATTGACCTTAATTGTTTTGCAGGATGCAGACAATATTTAATAAAAATACTTTCCTAATGAAATATTTTCAAAAACTTCTACGGGTAGTCCTTCAAGGTCAATTGTATATTGGATTTCAGAAATCCTACAATCCAACGGCTTTTAAGGTGATCAGACGTCAGTTTCGGGAAATTTTTATTTGCAATGAAAAATTTAACATAATAAATATTGAAAGAGAAAAGCCTATTGTAGAAAGACCGATCCCTCCTGAGGTAGTCGGGCTATCAGCAAACAATCAAAAGTACCAAGATTAATTTCATATTCTATTCTTTCAATTCCGGCAGGAACGCCTGCACGAAATTGATGCGCTGTTATTCGCGGAAAGTTATCTCTCACAGAGAAAAGACCTTCATCGATTACGCGCAGGTGCAATTTTGAATACTCCTCATTATGAGATGGTGAATATCCTGTCTGTGCAAGTACAGTCTCAAAACGACTTAATGCATCAACGTCAGGATTCAGGCATTGCAAAATTGTATTAACAAGGGCGGGAAGGGTATTTGTCGCACCAGCTTCTTCACGCAGATGCAAGCTGAAGAAAAGGAGTTCCCCGCCTTCCGGTGGTAATAGTTGATCGATACCATTAATTCTGTGAATGCGACCCCGCGAGGAAGTTGTAGCCTTAACTTCAACCGATTTCCCAGCCCACTCAAAATCATGCCGTGAACCAAAAGGGCCGCGCCATCGCTGTACAGCTTCATCGATACCAACGGACGGATGCAGCCAAACAAAGAGGAACCAGAGTTCTGCAAAGAGGCCCAGCAGTTCTTCTCTTGTAAGGAGTGTCCGCGGTAGTTGACCCCAGAACCTTCGCCACTTTGCTAGGACATGTTTAACGATCTCAGCGGGCATTCTGTTCGCATGCGAAAGCTCGTCTGCCAATTCACCACCTATCAAATCAAATGCCATATGCCCGGCAGCATCGAGACATTGAATGTCTAAATAGCGTGCAATTGGTAGACCTCGTATAATCAGATCACGAGTAACAACGTTTATTCCTCTACTCTGAGTATCTCGGAAATCCCGTTCATTTGCATGCAATGCAATAAGCAGGTGTCTCCTTCCTTCTGAATCAAGCGCGCACTGTAATCTGGTAGTAATATCAGGTACAGCTTGCCGCGCTGTCAGATTTTCACCAGTGGGTCGAGCTTGTTCAAGTCGTGACCAAACATCCGGCGCGATTCGGCTCATTCTACCGGCCTCCAGCCTACAGTGCCTTCCAGATATGCCTCTACGTGTTGGGGATGTGCTGATGTGGGAAAAGATATTGCTAGGCCGATAAGGTCGCGTGCCCGTGGGTCTGCCGGATCATCATAGAGTGGTCGGCGGATGCCGCCCGGCTGCAGGTCATAGCCGGAAAATCTGCTGATGGGATACAGCATTATAAGTCCTTCTTCCGGTGGCCTAGAACGTCTCGCTGCTCGGTTCTCAGTCTCGCCTTGTTGCAAATATTCCTGCATTCTGGCTCTTGCATCCAGTGAAAGCCCAACCGCCTCATCTCCCGGACTTACAATGGCACGAACTGAATCGGTATTCCCGAGACGGCTACGGCTGACTTGCCATATATGGCCACCTGAAATGTTCCAGAGCGCTTCACCCAGCGTTCTGTCCTGGTTTCCCCTCCCCAACACGGCTACGGTCCAGCGAACAAGCTCTCCTAGCTCAACCTGCCGCTCAATATACGCACAAATCAGGGGAGGTGAAATGCTTCTCGCCTGTACGTCGACGCTATACCTTCTCAGAAATTCGAGTATCGCGTCAGGGGAGACTCCTGACCATACTGGTCCATTGATTTCCCATTGGGGCATACCCAAACCGGTTAAGAAGTTCCGCACAGTCAGCAGATTTTCCTCAGCCTGAACCGCAAGATCATCAGGACGGCGCAAGGGGAACTTAAATGTCTGCACCAACTGTTCTGCATAGGTTTGAGATATAATTGTGGCTGTCGCAAAGCGGCGTTTCAGCGGACTGGTTACCTGCATCGCAGGATGCTGCCAGATTCTCATTCCTACCTGGTACGGTGTCAACCCCTGATTTTCGTAAACCTCCAAATCTTCACGGAGCTGGTGCTCGACAAAAGCTAGATCACTGAACCATCCTGCCAGTTCAGCGGTTGTATATATCCGCGTGAGGTCTTCATAACCACTGCGATAGCCGAACCATCGTCCCATTTGCATAAGAGTATCGTACATAATACTCTGGCGAACAAAGAAACTGATCAGCAATCCTTCCAGTGTTAGTCCACGGGACAGCCTGTTCCCGCCTACAGCGATAGCCTTTAGGCCTGGTTCTCTCTCGTAATCAAGCACTTCACCCGTAGCGCTATTCACTACTCTTACTTGCACGGCCTCAAAAAAAGGCCCTACATGTGGCTCGATCTGTTCAAAGGAAACATCCCTCTCCAGATGGCTTGCTCTGGTTACTGGTCGAAACTCCTCTTCCCACCGTGCTTGAAGACGCTCCCTGATTCCGTGTCTCCTCTGGTAACGCCACTCGTCCTTAAGTTCAGAAAATCTATGCCAAATCAAATCAGACATTCTCTGCTGCTCGACAATGAGACGGCTCACATGGACAAGCATTGTCGCCGGGCGTTCACCACCACCGCGATGTGCCCTAGCTGCACCGGCAAGAACAAAATCTATCACAGATATCTCAACTGATGCAGGCAATTCTTCCTGTTCGAGTGAATGTAGGTCCTCGTCTGCAACATCCCTGATAATGTTGAGACCACCAACCTGTTCGCTTGATACAGGGTCGAAACGACCAAATAATTCCTCTGCGCCAAAATAGTGATCCGGTTTCGCCAGGTCCACGATAAAGTCTTTTGGATACAAATCGTTTTCCACCTGAGGATCAAATGTATCGTGTGGGACAAGAATGTTGGCGAATGGTGTAGCTGTGTATGCAACATAAGCACGTCGCTGAAATCTGCGGAGCAGATCACGAATCAGACTGTTTATTACGGAAGGCTCCTCATAATCATCCGGCAATGGCTCATTTTCTGTTTGATAAGTCCCCCGGGTATCCATGCTTGCCTGATCAGCCTCATCATCTATCACCAGCAAGGGTATCGTACGGCGTACTTCTTCAGGGGCATCATCCAGCCATCGGAGCAACCGGCGGAGTACCTGACCGTTTTTCTTGACGACGAGCAGCACTGGCTGAGAACCTTGGAGTGCAGCGTGATTTGCAAAGCCGGGCTGAAAGTCGCCACTCAGATCTTCCCGCGTAAATTCATGCCATTGTCGCCCCAGAGGGGGAAGATGCACTGTACCTGACCGATTATCTGTGTAGCCTACGAGCTCACGCTTCAGGCGAATTTGCGTTTGCCGGCGAAGACCATTGTCAATCCCTGACAGGACAATGACAAGGCGATAACCAACGTCGGCCGACTTTGCGATGAGCGCAGTAAAGTTTGAGGTTTTACCACTTTGGACATGTCCCAGAACCAGACCGCGAATGTCAAACTGCTCGGTTGAAGGAGGAGCCAATTGCCCGAGTGTGCGGTCAGTAACTTCATCAAGAGATCTAACGTCCGCTATTGACCAGCCTTTTACACCTAGGAGATATTCCCGAAGTGCCGGCCAGTAGTACCAGTCAGACCGGTCAATATAGCGCAGCCACTCATCCCGGCGCGGTGCCGCCACAAGCATACGGGCAGGTTCAAGGGTGATATTTTCTTCCTGTGCAAGTGTCTCACGTATTTGCTGTCTGAACTCTTCCGGAATGGCAGGATTTTCGATTGCGACTTCACAGGAAACCCCACGATCAATCATTAATCGGACTATGCCAAGTGCCTCTTCTAAAGTCATTAACTATCTCCTTCTCTATTAAGGCGCGTGAGAAAACGGTTAAACACCCTGTCAATAATCGGCCTTTCTTCGGGCTCTGCCATATCCCTGAGGCGTGAATGAAGTTCATCAATTGTCCAAAGCTGTTGTGCCTCTGAAGGGGAGGAATTCTCCTCGACAGTGCCGGCAGAGGGTTTTATTGACAGTCCGGTCTCTGTTAAGTCTTCCAGAGGTGAAGTAATCGGCACTGCAGGAGTCGTGGACGGTCTGTTCACAGATGTTGCAGGGGGACGGGAGGAGGGGCGGTCATATGCGTCCCTTGCCATCTTGACAACCTGTCTGATTGCCTGTTCTATCTGCTCCCGAATCTGTAAAGGTAACTGGACGCGCATCTTAGCGACGTTGATCTTGAATGCTTCATCCAGCGCCGGAGAAAAACTGAGGGCGATTCTGGCGAGTTTGGTATGCTCATCGATGGTACGAAGTCTGCACCACCCTCCACTCTGGATAAGACGGCCAGCACGATAGATGTAAAACCCTTGCTGCTGGTTCCAGTTTGCCGGACCACTGGCCTGTTTGAAGGCATCCTGAGAACTGAAATCATTCTGGTGAGGTAAAACAAACGGTTCCAGCTTAACTTCTCCTGATACTCCCTCATGCTCAATTTTGAGGGTAACCGGAGTCAGAGACTTTGTTTTCTTTTCCCAGCGTGCAAACGGGTCCCACGGCTTTACGGGATTACCGTTCAGCAGAATCTTGAATTTCCTTCGGGGCATCTTACCGGACAGGAAACGGTGGAATACCATTGCCAAGTGATCCTCCACGTCTCTGCACAAAGCAGAAAGCCTCCTCCTGGCCATTTCCCCGTAAGGATGTTTGTAGCCAAGAATCCGGTCAAGTCTCTGCCAGAGAACAACTGTTCCAGTAGTTTCCTTGAGTGGTTCACGAATCGCGGGGCCGAGTCCGTTCCGATCAAGCGGAAGAATCTCCCAGCGATTTGTTTTATCAATATGTGCCATATCCCAGCAGTACGCCGTAATGTCTGCCCTCGCGGGATTGATCCTGCTCGCTACGGAAAGCCTCTGGCACTGGCTTAATGATGCCGTCTTTAATCCCAGACCAAATTTGCCCAAGTCTTCTTTTTCATATTCACGCTCGGCTCCGTATCTCATAGCTTCTCTCAGCTCAGAAGGTGTCATTCCCTTGCCATTATCAGCGATCCGAACCCATGAATCATCGCCGTCAAACTCCACATCTATTGCAACAAGCGTGGCACCGGCTTCTATTGAGTTATCAACAAGGTCAGCAACGGCAGACGCGAAGTCATAACCCATATCGCGAAGTGACTTTATAAGACGTCGTGCGGATGGAATAACTTCGTTCCCTTCGGTATGATATGGCATGTTATTCTCTCCTTAACAAATTATTATTTGAAATATTCAACAAGTTTCCTTGCAATTTTTTCTACCATAAGGGGCGGCACTGCATTCCCAATTTGTTTAAATGCAGCCGTTCTGTTTCGTCCTTCTTTTATTCCTTCAAAATAATAATCATCAGGAAATGACTGAAGCCTGGCTGCTTCCCGAACTGAGATTGAACGATTCTGCTCTATGTCTGGATGAATGTAATAATGTCCATCTTTAGCAATATGTGCAACAACTGTTTGTGAATACGATATATTATCAGCTACAATCTTAAATCTGTCTAGGAAAGCATCCCTGTTTTTGTGGGTCTTAAGCCTCTCCGGAAGATCATTATAGTCAAGTCTTTCCTCGCTTATTTTCCATTTCTCAGCGGCAATTCTGTAAATTTCCTTATCCTGTTCTGTGTGTGGTCTTGTGACATGCTGAGTCAAGATATCAATACCATTTCTTATTTTCGCGAAATACAGATAATCGTTAATTTCTGCGGTGTAGGTAAGATATTTGTCTATGCCTCCGCCTGCATTTAATTTTGGAAGATCTTTAAAAATTGATCCCACTTTTTTATATTTGAAGATGCATTGATCAGCCAAATTGCCAATAGAAGGATTCGAGTCTTTCTTCCATCCTACGATTATTACTCTCCTCCTATTCTGAAGTACTCCGAAGTCATTCGCGTTTACTTTGAGTGGTTCTACAACATATCCAAGACGTCTAAAATATGACCGGATATTCTTGAAATACTTTCCTTTTTCTGCTGACAGTATTCCGATCACATTTTCAAAAACAAACATTTTTGGATTGTACTTCTTAAGAAATCTTCCATACTGAACGTATAGATAATTTCTCGGATCCCCCTGCATTCCATTTTTGTCACGCGCCCGGCCAACCAAGGAATATGCCTGGCACGGAGGACCGCCCACTATAACATCAATATCTTTTTTACCATTTAATCTTTCTATTATCTGGAAAATCTTAGAGTTGTTCTCATCACCGATGGACATATTAATTACAGATTCTATAATATGAGAAGGTATGAACGAGTAAAGCTGATTTCTGTTTATTTCCCCTTTGAGATATTTGATGTAGATATCTGACTTATTATTCTCTGCAAGGTAATAATAGGAAAGACGTGTCTTTAGAGTAAAACACGCAGCGGGATCTGACTCAACTAGTGCAACTGGTTCAAAACCGGCCCTTTTAAAACCTTCTGCGAAACCGCCTGCACCTGCAAATAAGTCAATAAATCTCATTTGTTAATCTCATTGCTAATTGATTCAGGGTTTTTTCCATGCTACCGGGTTTCAATTTGCACTCAAACACAGTTAAAATTTTCCAGCCCAGCTTTTTTAATTTGCCGGAGTTTTCGGTATCAAGCTGTTTATTCCGGTTAATTTTACTCAGCCACCATTTCGTTCGGGTTTTGGGTACTACAAAATATTTACAGCCTTCATGTCCATGCCAGAAGCAACCATGAACAAATATAACCGTTTTATATTTCGGGAAAACAAGGTCTGGCTTGCCGGGTAATGTTTTATCGTAAAGTTTATATCTGAAACCGTTTCCAAAAAGGAATTTTCTGACAATAATTTCCGGCTTTGTGTCCTTGCTCCTGATCATGGACATATTATAACTTCTGGTTTTTTTATTATGAACATCTACCATAAATTCTACTTTTTCTAATAAGCATTATCTTTATTCCCACAACCAAAAGGATTTTAACCATGAAGACCACGAGAAGTTCACGAAGAAAAATTTTGAAAGTTAATCACTTGCAAATAGAGAGATTTCTAAAGTAATTTTTGAGTATTTCATTCAGTCTTTGTGATTTCAAATCTTTCATGAACAAGTTCTAATGCCTTTGTTATCCAATTTATATCAAATCTCAGACCTGATTCTATTAACAACTTAATGAGAGGACTTGCTTCTGCAATATACCTTTTCTTTTTGGCAAACAGAATAATTCCCACTGTTCCCATTACGGATACATTAAAAGTGCGTGCGCATTTCCTTGCCTGTAAATCGTCCAGAATAACGCTACAACCAGGCTGTTCTACCGCAAAGGTAACAACCTCGGATTCTCCTTTTCCTAAATCCCATCCTGCGACATCCGGAGGTATTTGAAGTGGGGCTTTTAAAGTTATAACTTTTTTAGAGGAAAGAAGAAGTTCCCACCTTGATTGTTCTTCTTTATGAAAAAACAGTTCGTCTATTACACCCTTGGGAATTATAAGTTCTGCACACAATTCTGTTAGAAGATGCAGATATCCTATCTTATTCAATAAGATTAATGGTGATGTATTAGAAACCCATCGTTTATTCATCGGATATCTCTTTTTTTATTTCTTCAACGGTGTACTGAAACGGCGAAACACCAAATTTCCCCAACGAAAATATAAATTCAGCGCGCGTGAGACCCGCTATTTCCGATGCCTTTTCCTGCGATATTATTCCCATTTCATACCATTTAACTGCTGCCGCGAGTCTTAATTCTCTGGCAAACTCAGAAGGCTCCTTTCGGAGTGCCGAAAATGCCCCTTCTGGTATATCAAGTTTTAACACTATTGACATTTATTCACCCCCTTTTAACACATAGACATGACGACTGTTTTATATCTTTTTAACTACCTCCTTCTAATCTAGCCGTTCCTTTCTACCTCTATATCCTTTTCCTCTAAGTATGAAAATTCAAAACCGAGCATTTCCATAATTTCAAGTAAGGTTGCTTCTTCTAATTCCATAATTTCTGCCGCCTTTCTCAAACTTATCAGACGTGCGCTCAGGGCGCCTAAAGTCAGGAGAAATTTCTCCTTTGTTTTTTCGTCTTGAAAAAATGGTACTTCATCAACTATTTTCAACATTATGTATCACCTCCTCTTTTGCCTTATGAAAGGCATCAAAGGACTTAGGAATTTTCAGACGATGATTTCGGTTTTGTGTCCTTGCGCCTGATCATGGGCATATTATAACTTCTGGTTTTCCTGTTGCGAACGTCTGTCATGAAATATTATTGCCTTTCCGAGAAATTACGAAACAACCTGTTTTCCCTTTTACCCTTTTTGCTGTTTCTTTTCAAAATATTCTTCTGCCTTCTTGTAAATTTCATCTACAGTCATCCCTTCAAATAGTTCTTCCTGAAGTTTCACGGAATCTCTCTTTTCATAGGTAATTTGGGATAGAAATCTCATAGCATCAACTTCGCCCAGGTTTTCAAACAGAACGCTCAGTCCTTTCTTTCTTACTTCAAAATCACTTGTCATTTCAGTCATTTTAACTCACCTCCCACTCTTCAATAAATTTTAAAGGATTCATTATCTTAATGTTTATTTTCAATTCCAATGCTTTCTTTATCAGTTTGTTATCACACGTTAAAAAATATTCAGCCTCTCCTTTTAAAGCACAAGCAAGATGAAGAGCGTCTCTTGGTCTTATACCAAGAGCTTCAAATTCCCTTGCCTTAGCAACAATGAAATCGTTAGGAACTATCGTCTCATTTGCGAGAGCAAATGCCATTTCTATTTCTTGTCTCACGTCATTATAGGGATTCAGGCTGTTTTCATAGTCAATCATAAAAGACCACAAAAGAGAAAATTCTTCTTCTTTTATTCTCTGTAAAATAGAGAAGATGGCTATCGTTTCAAGCCGTATTCTAACCTGTGCCTGATCATCAAATGGCCGATTATAAATATTAGTATCGAGATAAATTTTAGTCATGGAGTTTATTGAATCCATTGCCAAAGAGGAATTTTCTGCCCATGATTTCCGGCTTTGTGTCCTTGCTTCTGATCATTGACATATTATAACTTCTCTGCGGCGCAGTCTGAAAAATATCTTTTTCCCAAAACTTGCGCGTATCTTTTTGGCTTTTATCCGTGCGTCCTTCAGAGACATTGTGCATTAACCGCGTCATCCCTGATGAGTCTTGAGAAATTCCCGGTATAACTGTATCACTGGCACGTCTGCTTCTGCCCAGTCGAGTGTATGAAGTTCCCGGGGAGTTAACCAGGCAAGTGCCACATGTTCATGGAGCGTGATTTCACCTGAGACTATTCTGCAGACAAAGGGATGGAGCGTGACTGAAACTGTTTGGTAGTTATGGGTTACCGGTGGAAGGGGATGGTCTATAGCGGCCTCTATGCCTAATTCTTCCAGCAATTCGCGTTTGAGACATTCTGTAAGGCCTTCTCCGTTATTAATCTTGCCGCCAGGGAATTCCCATTTTAGCGGCAAACTCATAGCCTTGCTCCGCTGTGTGGAAAGAACTTTCCCTTCCTTCTCAATAATTGCACAAGCGACCTGAATATGTTTCATGAAAGAAATTCAAATAAGGAATTTTCTGAATAATTTCCGGTTTTTATGTCCTTACTCCTGATCATGGAGTTACGACAGCACGGACAAACAGAGTTTGTCCATGCCACCCATGAACCAGCTTACATAGAATGAAAAATTCCTATGCATGAACATATTATAATTTGGGTTTTCCATTTGAAACGATTATCATCTTACTTTTTATAGCCCTGCTAGCATATTTATAATCGTCTAAAAGTTCTTCCTTATCCATATCAATAAATGGGATACCCATTCGCGAAGCAAATTTTATAAATTCGAAACGTTCCATTTCGAGGAACTGTGCCGCCTTGCCGCTGGATATCTCTCCTATTCGGTAAAGTTCGAGTACTAAGTATTCAAAAATCTTTGATGGTATATCTTTTCTTTTTTTGCCACTATAGGTAAGATTTCGGCAGGGATATCTATTGTTATTCTTTCTTTTTCCATTCACACATCCTCTTTTACTCTATGATAAGGGCCTAAAGCGTTTATTTCGTCTCTCTTTTTATGTACTATGTCTTCAGTATATCAAGTGGATATATCATTTATAATAAAATTCCTTCAAACCTCGTTACTTGTAACCCAATTTATAAAGCTTGCTCTTGTCCTTCCGCCATTTCTCCATAACCTTTACCCAAAGTTCCAGGTATACCTTTCGGCCTATCTGTTTTTCAATCTCTTCCCTTGCAATGAGGCCAACCCGCTTGATGGCTTTGCCATCTTTACCAATAATAATACCCTTTTGGGAATCACGTTCTACGTAAATAATGGCTTTAATATAATCCTTCCCTGCCTCCCGTTCTTTAAATTCTTCGATCTCGACCGTGGTGGAATAGGGGATTTCCTCCCCGTAAAACTCGAATACCTTCTCCCGGATTATTTCAGCAGCGAGGAATCTTTCGTTGTAGTCGGTCATGTAGTCTTCGGGGTAGAAAGGTTCTCCTTCTGGCAAGTATTTCACAATGAGTGTTAGTATCAGGTCAAGATTCATTCCTTTTAAGGCTGAGATCGGGACAATCTCGGCAAATTTGAACTGAGTATTATACGCGGAAATAATCGGTATTAGACTGTCTTTTTCCACCAAATCTATCTTGTTAATGGCTAAAATTACCGGTATATTAAAACGCGATAACTTTTCAAATATTGCCTTGTCCACGTTGTCAGGAGGCTCAAAAGGTTCTGCCATCAGCAATATTACATCCGCATCTTCTATAGTATTGTAGGCAGTCTTCACCATGTATTCTTGTAATTCATATTTCGGATCCATAATGCCCGGGGTATCGTAAAAAACGATCTGATACTCTTCCCTTGTTAATACGCCCATGATTTTTTTTCTGGTTGTCTGGGGTTTTGGAGTAACGATGGATAATTTACATCCCATAAAATCGTTGATCAGGGTTGATTTCCCCACATTCGGTTTACCCACAATGGCTACATAACCTGCCTTAAAGGTTTTTTTATCTGATTGCATAAAATATCTGAACCAAAATTGCTTGCGTATAAAGGTCGATTTTGATTATTATTTATACCGTAGAGGTAGAACAATTGTTTCAAAAGACTGTACTGCATTCTAAACAGTAAATTATGGTGAATCAAGTGTTTTCGTGTTGCAACGGAACAGAAGACCAAAAAGAGTTACTTGGTACTGGATAGTAATATTGCGTTTATTTTTCGACAAATTTGAAATTCAAATAAAGTAGGGAGGTTCGTTACTTGGAAGAGGTTAAACAACAGCAATCAATGCCTGCATCAGCGCAGGGGCTTTATCTTGAGAAAAGAAGACCGGATAACAGGAAGTCTGGCAAATATAAACGGAACGGTTTTAATTCTCAGAAGCTGCGCTGGTCTGTACAAATAGCTTTTTTTATCGTAGTGCTTGTTATTGGCTGGCAATTTTATACCTTTGTCAAATACTGTGAGGCTGGCGGAAAGGGATTTTATCTGCCGCGGCCGCCTGGGGTCGAATCCTTCCTGCCGATCAGCGCCCTCATGGGCACAAAATACTTTTTTGGGACAGGCACGATTAACCCTATCCATCCCGCCGGATTCGTCATCTTCGGGACATTACTCCTGACGACCTTATTTTTCAGGAGGGGGTTCTGCGGTTGGATCTGTCCTATTGGCACCATTTCTGAATGGGAGTGGCGTCTGGGGGATTGGTTTTTAAAGAAACTCCCACAACGTGTTTCGTCCTTAATGCGAAATATCCCAACCAGATTTACGGCCGGTTTGAGTCTTATTTTTACTCCCATCATCGTCCTGCTGATATTAGAGATCATAACCATGGAGAGCTTTAAATCGCCTGTCTTCAGATACCTGACCCCTGCTTATATCCTGGCAATGGTACTGCCATTTGTTATCCCCGGAAAGATATGGTCTGATAAAGTCAACGACATTATTGCCCGCGCCTGGAAATATTCAATCCTGGCTTTTTTTATCCAGGTCATTATTATCAAAATGCCCATTGCACAGCTGGAGGTCATGTATACCCGTGTACCTTTTGTCCGTGTGGCAGATGTCAAAATGTTGAAATTTTTCACAAACATGTCTGGTATGGCATTGTCTGTCATCCTGGCATTCCTCATTATTTCGCTGGTAAATAAAAATTTTTGGTGCCGTTTTTTTTGTCCATACGGTGCCCTGCTAGGTATTATTGGATACGTAAGCCCTATGAGAATTACTCGCGATACAGGAAAGTGTATTGATTGCGGGAAATGCACGAAGGCATGTGCTATGCACATCCTTGTGGAAAAAAAGAAACACGTCCTGACCCATGAATGTGTAGCCTGCTACGATTGCGTTAATGCTTGTCCGGTGAATGGAGCGCTGGATATGAAACTGGTTGGGGATCGTAAAAAGATCCATTACGGGCTTTATGCCATTATGCTCATCGGTTTATATGTTGCCATAACAAACACGGCCCGCGCCACTGGGCACTGGTATACCAGGATATCAGACGCTGAGTATATCCTGAGGATATCGGAACTCAACCATCCAAAATACCTTCACAAGGCAGGCCAGTTTGAAACGGAATAAATACCAGGAAACAGATACTAGTTGTATGGTGTATAAAAATAGGGAGTAGTCATTGAAATGATCGTTACAATTATGGCATGAAAGCCCCAATATCGGTAAAAAGAATTGGTGCTTTTTGTTTGGTGTCTAAAATTTCATACTCGTTTTTCAAACTCTGAAGCTTTTATGTCACCTTTCTTATTAAATAATTCAACGTCGGCTCTTTTGATCAAGAATTTCAAAGCGGTTATGCCTGTCAAAAAGATAGTACCAGTTCTTGACGGTGAAAGTGAGATAATAAATTCCTGACGTAGATTCTTTTGAAATTCTTACAGACGGCATAACACTATTCTTCAATAAAATTCACAGGTTCCGGCGGGTTCAGGTTTGTAACCTGAACACCCATAGCTTATCAGCTCATAACGCCAAGGAATTCAAACCGTCGGAGCGAATCAAACCACTGGGTTCAAGTTGCAAACTTGAACCCGCTTAAGAAAGAGGAACGCAACCCAATTTCTGCCTGCTTTTTACGACCATATTTCATCCAAGGCAGATATAAATAAACTGTTCAACTGATCTGCTGAGCATTGATGTGTGCTATCTGTAAATTGTCTGCCTTCAAGCCGTTCAATTTCACTATCTATAAAATTACTTATTACCGGAATACGAGGTCCGTAATCTAATTCTTCACCCAGCATTTTGGCGTTTATCAGTTTTTCGATCTCCCGTTTCAATTCCCCCGAATTAAAGAGTTGATTGACCATTACCCTGAAGTCCGTTGGCACAATGCCCCACCCCCGTTCAAGCCAGTTGATAGCCAATATGGGGCGAAGCACGTAAAAATACTTTTTTATCCAAACTTGTTCCCCTTTCAGATATTCTCGATAGTTGCCGCGCGCCATATGCAAATAATGATACATGCATGCTTTTGGGGAATAATAGGTCTTTGCCAATTGTCTCATCTGCGTGGCAATTGAATACTTTTCCCAGTAAACGATTGGCGATCCCAACCATTCCAAAAGCGGTGGATTCGATTTGCGAAACAGCCACAAAGCCTTGCGTAAATCCCAACCACACAAATCTATCTGGTCATTGATCGGCCGTTCAATAACTTCTTGTTTCTGTTCCAGATCAATGGATAAGTACCAATCTTTGGGATGAAGGTATAAAAAACGCACGTCATAATCACTATTGGCTGAGGGGAAACCCCATGCACGGCTTCCCGATTCACAAGCGTACAGTATTTTTACACGTTCTTTGGTTTCAACATTGTTTAATCTGGTTATTATTTCTTCTTTCATATTCCGGCTTGAACCTGCCGATCTTTAATTTGACTGTTACAAGACACCTCTGCAGCCTATGATAAATAAGAAATGATGGGTACGCTTCACATAACCCATCCCTACACACTTTCCCCTCTAAAAAGAGGGGATTAAGGGGTGTGTAATTTCTGTTTTTCATAATTTTCAATAAACCTTCGAATTACTTGTAAAACCCCATCCGTATTTTTCATGACATCTTCATCGCAAAATCTCAATACCGTTATACCCAATTCCTTTAATTTCCCTTGTTTTACGGCGTCTTTCTCTGCAATTTCTTCAAATGTATGGGTATAACCATCCAACTCAATGGCAAGTTTTAATTTATTACAAAAGAAATCTACTATAAACGTATCAATTGGTTTTTGCCGATGAAAATCATACCCCATCATTTTTTTACGCTTCAAGTATTGCCAGAGCTTTATTTCTGATTTCGTACTCTTATTTCTCAATTTCCGTGCAAGTTCCTTGAGTTTTGGATGGTAATTTATCTTCATGGGAAACACACCCCTTAGTCCCCTCTTTTTAGAGGGGAAAACACGATGTTCCATTAATTCGCGAGTTCATGTATATACCCCGAATCCTATGGTTTGTCAGCGAATAACGTCAGGAATTCAAACTGACGGATGAATCAAACACCTGGGTTTAAGTTGCAAACTTGAACCCGCTTAGAGTTTCAAGACGAGCCATCCTCAACAATCTTGATTTCCTCCCCCGTCAGCCCATACAATTCATACACCAACTGGTCAATCTGGCGGTCGGTGGAGTCTATCTGGCGCTGGATGATGGTTTTGTCATAGTCTGTCCTTGCCGATGCTAATTGCTTGTGGAGTTCGAGCATTTGGTTGACAAGCGCAGCCATATGATCGTGACGGAACTTGTCCTTCGGGTCAGAGAAGTTGATGGTGCGAATAGGGAGCTTTAACACATCCTGAGTGAACCACCTAACACGCCCGCCTTTATCGGCATCGCCAAGTACCGAGGCGGATCGTTTGTAATATTTAAATATTAAACGTGAATTTAACACCCCCAAGAGGAGCGGTCATAGAAAATTAAATGAAATTTGACAATTCAGTTTTTTGAAAACGTAAGCAGTTCAAAACGCCTTTGTGTTAATATGTAGTGGCAATTCATGAATTGCCACTACAAGGCAATCATCTCATCCGCGGAATTTTTCAAAAAACTAAATTGTCAAATCTCGCTATATCTTGGTTAAGTCCTATAGCGGGTTCAGGTTTCAAACCTAAACCCCATAGTTTGCCAGCTAATAACGCCAAAAAATTCAAACTGACGGATGAATCAAATTATTAGGTTCAAGTTGCAAACTTGAACCCGCCTAAGCGCGCCTTGTCACTACGGCCTTTTCTGACTCGTTCGGATTAGGGTAATATTCAATATCTGTTCATCCTGATTTTTTTAAATGGCAGCATTTCTTTTGGCACACCCTGTTCACACCTGGCGGGATATCCAAGACTGATAATGGATTCAACTTTCACGTGTTCCGGGATATTTAAGAGTTTTTGAACATATTCTTCTGAAGTTATATCTTTGATATGCATCCTGTTTCTTATCTGAACCCAACAACTTCCCAGACCAATTGATTGAGCAGCTATTTGTACCAGGATAGATGCAATAGAACAGTCCTCAATCCATACATCCGAACGCTTTTCATCACCGCAGACGATAATCCCCAATGCAGCATCTTCCAGAAACTCCGATCCGTGCTCCTTTGCCTTTGATAATTTTTTCAATAATTCTTTATCATCTATAAGAATGAACTCCCAGGGACTGATGCCCCTTGAAGACGGCGACCTTACCAAAGCCTCTTTCAGAATCTCAATCTTTTCGGGTTCAATCTTCCTGTTTTCGTAGTCCCGAATACTCCTTCTTTTTCTGAGTAAATCTATCATAGCAACACCTTTTTATATGAAATGGACAATGCTTACAACTACAACATCATGAATTTTGAAATTTCAGGTATTCTCTTAACAATGAAACATTCTCCAGACAGCTTATCCACTGTCATCCTCGATGTTTCGGTGTGTCTTCACATTGAAACCTGTGAGCGTTCTTGTGCTGTTTTGTATCAGTGAGAGGACTCACTGATACATCTAAAAATGCAGGGACACGGTGCACCGTGTCCCTACTGTTCATTGTATATCATTTTCTGCGGTCTTCCGTGCCTTTCCTTGTTTTGCTCTCCCTTCTTGGCTGCCGCAATGTATAAAATCAATTTCTCGTTTTAAAAAGTCGATCTTGTAGATTTTTACCTTCACAACCTCTCCGATCCTGTACATTTTCCTGCGACGGGTGCCAACAAGGGCCATGGTTTTTTTGTCTACCTGATAGATGTCATCTGCCAGGGTACGGATGTGGACAAGTCCCTCCAGCAGGTACTTATTTAACTGGACAAAGAAACCGAATTCCTGGACACCGGTAATAACACCATCGAAGATTTTTCCAATCTCATGTTCAAGGAACCGAAGTAATTTTAGTTTGGTAATTTCCCGTTCTACTTCATCTGCCCTGCGTTCGGTCATGGAGCAATGTCCTGCCCAATCGGGTAAACAATTCATCCATGTATCGTGCACGAAAGGAGATGACAATTCTCCTGAAAAATATTGGTCTAAAATCCTATGGACAAGCAGGTCAGGATAGCGGCGGATGGGGGAAGTAAAGTGGGTATAGTGATCCAGCGCGAGTGCAAAGTGCCTTCCTTCACCCGCAGTATAAACTGCCTGTTTCATCGATTTCAGGAGTACGAGATTTACGGTATAGGCCTCCGGCTTTCCACGCACCTTATCGAGTAACGACTGCAGGTGCTTGCTTTGAAAGGGGTCTATCCTGGCATGTTCCAGTCCACGGATAAACTCAGCAAATTCCCACATGGCATCGTCCTCTGGTTCCGGATGGACGCGGCACAGCAGCGGCATCTTTTTTTCATACATGAATATTGCCACCATTTCATTCGCCAGGAGCATAAATTCTTCTATTAATCTATGTGAAATATCCCTTTCAACTTTTTCGACATCCTTGATGTAACCGTGCTCGTCTAATTTTAAGGAAATTTCAGGGAGGTCTAATTCTAAGGCGCCCCGCCCCAGACGGTTTTTAAAAAGCAATCCGGCAAGGTATGCCATGTTGCGCAGCATGTCTACCACTTCATCAGATATATTTCCATCTGTTTCATTATTGAGGATGGCCGTGGCCTGGTTATACGTCAAACGTTTGGCAACATTAATAACCGAATGTTTTATTTCTGCTTTGACAAGATACCCTTTGCGATTAATGGTCATAAAAACACTTTTGGTGAGCCGGTCCTCTCCTTCTCTCAGGCTGCAGATATTGTTTGACAAAATTTCCGGCAGCATAGGGATGACTTCACCGGGTAAGTAAACGCTGGTACCCCGGTGGCGAGCCTCTTTATCAATGGCTGTATCAGATTTTATGTAGTATGAGACATCAGCTACGTGCACGCCCAGATGCCAATCTCCATTTTGGTCCTTTCCGACGGAGACTGCATCATCAAAATCTTTGGCGTCTTCCGGATCGATGGTGATGATGAGTTTGTTGCGTAAGTCGAGCCTATTCTGGATTTCCTTTTCCGAAACGGCATGGGGTACATGCTTCGTTTCTTTCAGCACTCTTTGGCCAAAGGTGTGGGGAAGTTTGAATTGATAAATAATAGAACGGAGATCAACCCTGGGATCTCCTTCCTTTCCCAAAACTTCGGTAACCTCTCCCTCCGGGTTGAGATGTCTTGATGGCCATACGGTGATTCGAATGACCACTTTGTCGCCGGGTTGTGCGCCCCTTGAAACTTCTTCTGCAACGTAGATGTCCCTGAATAATCTAGGGTCGTCGGGGGCAACAAACCGCAGTCGTTTTGTTTTTTCGAAGGTGCCCACGACGAATTCATTCACACGTTTTAATACGTTAACAATTTGTCCTGATGGACTTCGCCTCTTTTCCTTCCATTTTTTGGGAATCTGGACAGTTGCGGGGAGCCGCACCACCACGAGGTCTCCGTGCATAGCAGAACCCATATCTTCTTCGTTGACATAAATATCTTCACCGCCGTCTTCTTTAATCGGGACAACAAAACCAAATCCCCGCGGATTGCATTCCAGGGTACCCACCAGTAAGTGTACCTTTCCCGGGTCGGCGTACTGTTTTTGCTTGATCTTTACAATCTCACCGGAAAACTCCAACTCCTGCAAAAGGTTGCAGAATTGGCGGTATTCTGCATCAATGATCTCAAAATGCTCTGCCAGTTCAGCGGCTGTCATGGGGCTATATTTTTTGCTACGGATGAATCTGAGGATATCGATAGGATTGATCATGGTAATTTGTAACTATTCAGCGAAAAAAATTTTGTACCAGTTTCGTTTTTAAAAATGGCAACTGTTTTACCTTACGAAACATCCTGGTGTTTCGTAAGGTAAAACACCAGGATGTTACCTTTTATGCCCAAGGGGCAGAAAGTGTATAGCAGGGGGTGAAGCCCCCTGCAAATGGAAAATATTGTGGTTAGCCCTGAAAGGGCGAAAGGAATTCGGGTGACCGACACATTCACATTTTTAGGGATGCCTTTTGTGTTGAGCACAAAAAATAGAGTTCCCTTGCCCGCTAAATACCATTCATGAAAGGCTTTTTTCATAGAGTCCTTTCGCCCCTTCGGTGCTTGTTGTTTTTGTTCTTCAAGAACAGGGGGCTTCACCCCCTGCTATATCCTAACGGCCTTTCAGGCCTCAATTTCTGTGTTTCTTGTCTGATATCGTAAATCTAAAATATTCTGCTATTTTTTGTACAGTCTCCTTTCAAACATCTTAACGTATTCAGTCCACGAACTGTTTGAGTCTTTATGCTCGGTTATTGCCTTTGTTGCCGCATGTACCTTTGCATCCAGATTGTCCAGGTGGTGCAATGCAATGGCTTCGGGTGTACCTGGCTTTACCGGTGAACCCCATTCATATTCTCCGTGGTGGCTCAAGATGAGGTGGAAAAGCACATTGAGAAGATCGGGTGGAAACCCATCTATTTTTTGAGCCTTTCCATTGACCATAAGGACACCCGAGATGAGGTGTCCTGTAAGTTGCCCTTCGTCGGTATACTGGAAACTGCGCTCGTAGGATAGTTCCCGTGTTTTCCCGATATCGTGCAAGATGACACCCGTGAGTAACAAATCTCTTTTTATTGTTGGATACTGATTTGAAAAGCTGATTGCCAGTTTGGCAACAGAAAGGATATGCTCCAATAATCCCCCTAAAAAGGCGTGGTGGTATTGTGTAGCAGCAGGCGCGGTGGAAAACACCTTACAAAAGGATTCGTCAGAAAAAAATGCACATAACAGCTTTGAGAGATAAGGGTCTTTAACCGTTTTGATAATCTGTTTGAGTTCATTCATCATCGCGGAAATATCTTTTTCAGTGCTTGGTATGAATTCTCCCATCTGTACTTGTTTTTCTGCGATAGGGGAGATTTCGTTAATGCGGATTTGCAGGGTATTGTTGAAGGTTTCAACGACCCCTTTTATCTTTATGAATGCATCCTTATTGAAGCTGTCGCAAAGTTGAGGAGTTGCATCCCATTTCCGTGCTTCAATAGAGCCGGACTTGTCGGCCAGTTGCAGATTGAGATACGGCTTTTTTTCCCTTGTTTCTTTGACTTCCTTTTTCAGAACAAGAAATATCTCTTCTACAGGTTCACCGGTTTTTAAGCTGGATATATATTTTCTGGACATTTTGTGAAATTATCAGATAAGAAAGTTAATTTGCTAAAGAGAATACTTTGCACTCCTTTGTGAGTTCCTGAATTTTCCAAGTTATAAAAAACATTATTATACATTACTCTAGCATAACAAGAAAAACATACATTGAATGGGTTTTGAATTACAAGCTGCATGAAACATTTTCCAAGAAAACACAAAAGGCTTCTACGTCTTTTTCAGCGTATTCAAGGTAATAGGTAACCTTTCAACAAGCCCTTCCATAAATCGCCATTCTAAAGAAAAACCATAGACTTTGGGCTTTTACTGCCTGGTGTAAAAGAGTCGTCCATCAGCATAAATAACCTCTTTTAAACTATTGCAAAGTAATTATTATAAAAATGGTTGTGATTTCATAAGGTAAGACTTCTCTTAATCATTTTCCGCGGATTTCCATCATTTGTGATTACGGAACTTTTACGATAAATCATTACAGCGAGGGGTATTTGTACGGATTTTACGCAAGTAATGAGGTAATGTCAAGGAGTATAAGTGGTTATCCTGCATTTTTTTATTGCAATAAAATGTTCAACTGATTAATATCTGGTAAAAATGTTTGCTGTCTTTTTCAAAAAACACCGTTTGCCGGTTCATAGCGCAAAACTGCCGCAACCAAAAAACCTCACTCTTTCTCCCCTTTCGCAAGGGGGAAGATGGGGAAAAACATTCCCCAAAGGGTAATACTATAAATACATGGGTGAATTACTAGAAAAGATTAAAACCAAGAAGGCCAATGTTGGAGTCATTGGGCTCGGTTATGTTGGACTGCCACTTGCCCTTGAATTTGTCCGAAGTGGATACTGTGTAACAGGGATTGATAAAAACAAGGAGCGTGTTGAGTCCCTTAACAAAGGCACATCGTATGTAATCGATGTAAAAAGTGAAGATATTGCACAATTCATTGAAAAAGGCCTTTTGTGTATAACCAACGATATCAGCGTTTTATCGAATCTGGATGCCATCAGTATCTGTGTTCCAACTCCACTGACGAAGACGAAAGACCCTGATATGTCGTATATCATCACTGTGGGTCAGGAAGTGAAGAATTACATGCACAAGGATCAGCTCTTCATCTTAGAAAGCACCACATATCCGGGTACAACAGAGGAACTGGTATTACCCTTGTTGGAGAAAGGAGGTCTCAGGGTTGGCAAAGACTTCTATCTTGCCTTTTCTCCGGAGCGTATTGATCCTGGAAACAAGCGGTATTCAGTAAAAAACATTCCCAAGGTGATTGGGGGTGTAACCCAGCAATGCACGGAATTGGCGAGTTGTTTATATGGCCATATTATTGAAACGATCATCCCTGTTTCGTCTCCAAAGGTGGCTGAGATGGTAAAGCTCCTTGAAAATACCTTCCGAAACGTCAATATTGCACTGGTTAACGAAATTGCCATCATGTCGGAGAGATTGAGTATCGATGTATGGGAAGTTATCGATGCAGCAAAGACAAAGCCCTTTGGCTTTATGTCATTTTACCCCGGTCCCGGTTTGGGTGGACATTGTATTCCCATCGATCCACTCTATCTTTCCTGGGTTGCCAAAAAGAATGGATTTGAGTTGAGATTCATTGCACTTGCAGACCAGATAAATAGCGGCATGCCTGAATTTGTTGTGGAAAAGGTTACCGACGCATTGAATACTATAGAAAAAAGCGTGAAGGGCTCGAATATCCATGTCTTGGGTGTTGCCTATAAAAAGGACGTGGATGATCTTCGGGAGTCACCAGCCCTTGAAATTATGAATATCCTGCGATCGAAGGGTGCCAGAATAACGTATACAGACCCTTATATTCCGGAGATTAATTATCAAAAACTGAGTATGAAGTCAAGGCCTCTTTCCAAAGAGGTCTTATCTAAGATAGATTGTTCGGTGATTGTGACAGACCATAGCAGCTTTGATTATAACTTGATTGTTGCCAACTCTAAACTGGTTGTCGATACCCGCAATGCCTTGAAAGGTATTAACAAGAAACATATCGTGCGACTCTAACATGACTGACCTGCTTTTTGAAATCGGTACGGAAGAGATTCCCGCCAGTTATATTACTCCTGCGCTCAATCAGATGGAAGTATTGTTTACAGAACGCGCAAAAAAATACCGCTTGGAGACACAGTCTCTTTATTGCACGGGTACGCCCAGAAGATTAACATTATTTGTGAAGGGTCTGCCGCAGAGGCAGGAAAGTGTTACGGAAGAAATCCAGGGACCTGCCGCATCAATCGCCTTTGATAAGGCTGGAAATCCCACAAAGGCTGGTTTGGGTTTTGCCAGGTCTCAGGGGGTCGATATACAGAACCTTCAAATAAAAAAGACACCCAAAGGGGAATATTGTTTTGCAATCAAGAGGATAGAGGGGCAAGAGACTTTACATATCTTGCCGGAAATTTTACCAGAAATTATCAAGAACATCTCATTTCCCAAATCCATGAAATGGAAAGGGAATAAATTATTTTTTGCCCGCCCCATACGTTCGCTTTTTGCACTCTTTGGGGATAAGGTTGTTCCTGTGGAGATCAATGGGATTAAGGCAGACAAATTTGTCTCCGGGCATCCTTTCCTATCCGGTAGAAAAATCGAAATTTCCATGGCCGATTGGGACTTATACAAGCAATTACTTAGGCAGGAAAAGGTCGTAGTTGATATGACTGAGCGTCGTGAGATACTAAAGACAAAGATAAAACAGCTCATGGCACCTTACGGTACAACCATTGACGACGAAGAGTTGCTGGATGAAGTAACCAACCTGGTGGAGTACCCCAACGCCATTGAATGCGGATTTGATGAAGAATTCCTGGACATCCCTGCCAATGTCATAGAAACGGCCATGAAGGAGCATCAGAGATATTTCCCTATCAAAAAGAGAGACGGTAAGCTTATCAATAAATTTATTGCGGCACTTAACCGTGACGAAAGTAATGCCGGTACCGCTATTCAGGGTAACGAACGTGTATTGAGGGCGCGACTTTCTGACGCCAGATTTTTCTGGAAAGAGGACAGGAAAGTTCCACTGGAAAACCGGGTGGAAGATTTAAAGAACCTTGCGTTCCTTGAAAAGTTGGGGAATTATCGTGACAGAACAGACAGGATTGTCAAACTCTCCGAATATATATCACACCGATTAATTGCTTTTCATCAGTTATCGATTGAAGCTGATGCATTCGTGAAACGTGCTGCACTCTTGTGTAAGGCAGACCTTCTTACCCAGATGGTAGGTGAATTTCCATCGTTACAGGGAATTATGGGAAGGGAATATGCCGAATGGGATGGTGAAGAACCATCAGTTGCGTTAGCAATTGCCGAACATTATATGCCTCGCTTTGCCACCGATAATATTCCCACATCAAAGGTTGGGGCCGTTGTGGGTTTGGCCGACAAGTTTGATACGATATCCAGTTGTTTTGCCCTGGGATTAACCCCGACCGGTTCACAGGACCCTTACTCCCTGCGGCGACATGCCTACGGTATTGTCCGTATCATAGAAGAGCATGGATTTACGTTAGAACTCAGGGAAGTTCTTTGCCGGTCTTTATCCCTGCTTCCAATGTTTTCAGCAAAAGAAATACACGGTGAACACAAGGTAGTACACGATAAGTTAGTGTCTGCCATAAAGGAATTTTTCAGGGACAGGTTATTTCAGATAAATATAGAAAGAGGACATCGTTACGACCTGGTGAACGCCGTCTTGAATGCAGATGTCGGATTTGATGATATCTATGATTTTTTTCAAAGGTTAAAGGCATTATCCAAAGTTTCAAAAGAAGAATGGTGGCCGGATCTGGTTACCGTTGTCGAAAGGACCTTTAACATCGGCAAAAAGGCGAATAGCAGCGGGTCGGTAGATGCACGTCTCTTTACCGAAGCCGAGGAACATACATTATGGGAGATTTTTAAAGGAAATGAGACAGCCATTCGGAAGCAGGTAGATGAAAAAAGATACGAAGAAGCCTCCCATACGTACTATGAGGTCTTTGCCAAACCCGTTCATATTTTCTTTGACAAGGTATTTGTGAACGTTGAAGATGAAGCCGTTCGGAACAACAGGTTGTTGCTTATCAAGTCGATTAACGGATTATATTCCGAAAAGATAGCTGAACTTTCTCAGATGAACATGTCTGGCGAGAAGTCTTAGGGGAGTCTGATTCCAAGGCGACAGAATAATTATGTTTATAGCGACGGTATTAAAAAGCGGACAAATCGGCATTGTCTACAAGGTTTTCAGGTTAAATGTATTATACAAGGAATTTTCATTTTGTTTATTTGGAAGTAAAGCCCGAAGGGCTGATAGAATATAGCCCAGGGCGACAGCCCTGGGTATAGAGCGTAACAATTTTTTAGCCCTGAAAGGGCGACACATTATCTTAACTTGATGACATTGCATTGCGAAGGAGAGGAGGTTATAAAGCGACGAGCCTCGTCGCTCTACATTGAGAAAGTAGCCGAAGGTCTGATTTATTATAAAACCATTCATCATTTTGAGAAAGCGAGGTTTTGCATATGAAAAACGTAGAATTTTCTGTAGAAGGAAACATGCTTACCATAAAGATAGACCTATCAAAAGAGTTCGGTCCCTCTTCTTCTGGCAAGAACATCATTGTCGCATCAACGGAAGGAAACGTCACCATCCCTGATCGCGAAGAAAAGATTGGGCTGAACGTGTATCGCAAGAAATAGCAAAAACCTTTTGAGTATTACCGATAATTATATTTCATCTGAATTTTGCCCTTCCTTTTGTAAATTTTTGTTCATTAAAAAACGAAGATTTATAAAAGTCGGGTTTTGTCCCCCTACCCAATTTACAAAACTGGCGCAATAGGCAAATACCTGGAGAATATCCAGGGACTCATGGATTCAAATGATTCAAACAGCATTCCGTTTCAGCCATTGTCCAAGCCACAGGCCCCTTTGAAATACAAAGTTCAGGGGGCGTGATTAATTTCGAAAATAAAACTTTAATCACCAGAGGCATAGAGGCGCGGAGAAAGACAGAAATATCTACAATACTATAAATCAAGACGCGCATCACACTACAATGTTCTATATTCAACAGCTTGTCCGAGAATTGTTTTGCGGGCCAAAAGCCTTCTAATGGGCGACCCTTAGCTTCATGCTCTGGATGGTTTACTGGAAGGTGAGGGAACGGCTTGCAGCATCTCGTAATAAAGGACACTGCCTGTGTCGCCTCCGCCTGCGATGCAAGAGATTGATGTTTCTCATGCAATTTGACCATAAAATGTTTAAGGGATTCCCTGTCAGCATACCTATGGTAGTATTTATGGCAGAAATCAAGATAGTACCTCAACCACTTCTTATGATTATTATGAACAGAAACCGGAACCGATTTTTTATTCATCGGTTATAACTGTATATATTCCTTCTCCTCCGAAATTTAAAAATCCTTATGAAAGGGGTTAAATGCGGCATGAAAGTTTGTCATTTTTGCGGAAATAAGAATTTCAAAACTACTCAGGTTCAATATACTTATAAACATTATGATAATTTCCTTGTAGTTAATGATGTTCCATGTGAACAATGTGAATTTTGTGGAGAACAGTATTTTAAAGGAAGTGTATTAAAACAAATTGAAAAAGAATTTATTTCTATTTACTCACATGGGAAAAAGGTAAAAAAAGAATTAATTATTCCTGTAGAACAATACAGTGAAATTCAATCATCTAACGATTAAATCCAGCCAACTGCAAGAGGCGCGGTGGCTGATTTGTTTCGTTGGTTGCTCTGGGTGGAACTGGGCGCAGTCATGAACAAGCAACTTATTTGGATGACGTTGTTATTAAAAAGAAAAGGAGTTACATCTTGATTTGTGATTTAGCGTGTCGTATTTATTTTTAATCTTTAAAAATTCTTCTTTGTGATTGTAACACTTCTTTTATTTAGTTTATCATGAGACTTATCAATAATACTATCCAGATACTGAATACTCACCGTCCTTGATCTCTGGACTTCCATTCGTTTCCTGAATAGCTTTGGAATATCCTTGTAAATAAGCCAATTGGCAATAAAGGGGGATAAAAAAAAGCCGTCTTTAAGGTCTGTCAGGACGGTCTTGATTTCGCTGAGACCGTATTTGAAATAATATTTGAACAGGTAATATGCCGGATAATTCTTGAATATCACCCATTGTTTGTTGCGGTAACCGGTATAACGAAGCTTTAAACTCTTCCTGCTATGGCTGGCCGTCCCGATGTGATAAACAATGGCCGTTGGGACATAGAGGCACCGAAAACCTGCCAGTTGCGCCCGAAAGCTCAGGTCGACGTCCTCAAAAAATGCCCAAAAGTCTTCGTCAAAGAGTCCGACCTTTTCAAACAATTCCTTGCGATAGATGGCAGCGCCTCCCGAGGCGCCAAAGATGAATGACGGTTGTTGGTAGTAATCAATAGCCTCTCCTTCGCCCCTCTTATAAGCCCTGCCCCAGGATGAAAAACTAATCCCCGCACAATCCACAAGATTTCGGTTGTTGTAATTAATCATGAGGGAGGAGCAAAAGCCGGCGTCTTTATGATTGTCCAGCGCCTGATTCAATTCTATGAGCCAATTTTTATCTGTCTCCGTGTCGTTGTTGAGGAGGGCGATGTATTGTCCTCTTGCCTGTCGGATGCCTTCATTTACGGCTGATGCAAAGCCAACGTTCTTTTTCAGCGCGATGATTCTTGTATCGGGATAATAGGTTTTAACAAAGGACAGGGATTCATCAGTAGACGCATCGTCCACGAGTATTATTTCAAAATCGGTATAGGTCTGTTTCTTGAGAGAAGACAGGCAGGCTTCCAGGAATCGCCTGCCATTATAGTTAGGAATAATGACGGATATTTTTGGCATTTAAAAATATTATAACCTAACCCGAAGGGGTCGGAAGAGTCAACCCTGTCAGGGTTCAGAACCCTGACAGGGTTGACTCACAAATTTCGTGCTTTGGATTTTGTCTTTTCCGACTCGTTCGGGTTAGTCTTCTATGAACTTTAAAAGTTCGTCACATTACAAATTAGTTTATAAGCCTTGATATTACCTGTTACTCCGGTTTTTGATAAAAATATTTTTGCTGAAACTGTTAAAATATTTTTTGTAAGCGCCTATAATCTGTCAGCCCTTCAGACTTTACCCCGAAGGGAAAAGTGCGCCCCCTTAACCTTTTCAATATTATAAAAGACTATGCGAATACAGAAAAGCAAAATAATGACAACATTGACTTGAATCGTTTGAAATTACAGGTAAAATAAACAATGATGAAAGATGTAAAAACTTCTCAATACACAAGAAAAACCTTTGGGATACTCCTATGAAATTTACAAAAATGCACGGTATTGGTAACGACTATGTTTATATAAACTGTTTTGAAGAAGTGGTTAAAGAACCTGAAAAACTGGCCTCCATCATAAGTGATAGGCATTTTGGTGTGGGATCCGACGGGCTTATCCTTATCTTGCCATCAAAGGTGGCGGATTGCAAGATGCGTATCTTTAATGCCGACGGCAGCGAGGCTCAGATGTGCGGGAACGGTATCCGCTGTGTTGCAAAGTACGTGTATGACCACAAAATCAGCCAGAAGAATCCGCTCACCGTAGAGACCCTTGCAGGTACCAAGACGATTCAGGTTTTCACAGAAAACGGGAAAGTATCAAAGGCTAAAGTCAATATGGGCAAACCAAAACTCATGCGATCAGAAATCCCCATGCTCGGCAAAGAAACCCAGGTGATCGATGAAGTCCTGACGATTGATAAAGATGTATCATTCCGGATTACTTGCATTTCCATGGGAAATCCCCATTGCGTTGTCTTTGTGGAAAGTTTTGATAAATTCGATATACAAAAATATGGTCCGGAAATTGAGCGTCATCGGGTATTCCCAGAACGGACAAATGTCCACTTTGTCCAGGTCCATAACTCCAAAGAGATCACCATGAAGACATGGGAACGCGGTTCGGGAATAACGATGGCCTGCGGGACAGGTGCCTCGGCGGTATGTGTTGCGGGTGTCCTCAACAAAAAGACCGAACACATGATCCTTGCCCATCTCCCGGGCGGAGACCTGGAACTGGAATGGGCAGGAGATGGCAATGTTTACATGACAGGAACGGCGACGGAGGTATTTACCAGCGAGTGGAGATTACATGAATAAAAATATAGTAACACTTTAGTTATTTGAAAAACTATCAAGGCAAAGCCTTGTGCTGATTTTGCCCCGGAGGGGCAAATTGCTCATAGGCAGGCAATTTATTGCCTGTGTTAAGAGAAAGATAAAAATAAGCCCTGTAGGGGCGAATGAAGATTATGGATACACAATCGTCTCAATCGTTCCTACGGGACTGTATTTCTATTTGATAAAAATACAGGCAATAAATTGCCTGCATATTGCCTCACGTCCTTATAGGGACTTAAAAAGCACAACACATCCTTCAAAAAACTAAACTGTTTCAATTTCTTTTTCTTACAAAAAGCGACAATATTGAATCTTTGTTGAATCTAAATCACCGTGATAAATTTATGATGGCATTTAGCGTCAATACCGATATGATTTATCGACAGCTTGAGCATCGTACTGCATCTCCAGAGGCACGATTGATTGCCGCAAGGAAATTACAGGACCATGGCGATGAAATACGTTTAAGAATAGACCCCATTATATTATATTCAACATGGGAAAGAGATTATCCTGAACTTATTGAAAAAATATTTTGTTATATTAAACCCACGCGAATTACTATAGGTGAATATTGCCCATTGCAGGGGAGTTTTTTTAAAAAATTCGCACGCCTTTTGTGTATATTTCGGCTTTTAAAATCTATCTTGGATATAGGGATGAAGACATACAGAATTTTTGGTTTCCTTTTGTTTGTAATTTTGTCATCTGGTTGCGCGACCTATAAGACAGCGGCCTTGCAAAGGCCAATTTGGGAAGATACCTCGGCTATCTTGAAGAATATCCAGGGGGAGACCAAAAATCTCTCTTTACAACAAATACGGGATACCTTGATTTCCAACAGTTCCAAACTTACCACCTTTCGTGCAAATGTAGAGATGACTCTTACTATGCCAGACGCCAAAGGCCCCATTCGCTGTACCGGATTGCTATTATACCAGAGTCCAAAGAGTTTGAGGGCGATAGGTTCTAAGTTTGCCACAACGTTATTTGATATGTCTTCGGATGGTAATCAATTCTTATTACATATCCCCCTGGAAAATACGGTTTATACAGGCACATCCAATACCTTTCACAGGATTGAGACGCTTGGTATCAATATTTTCCCGGCGGATATGGCGAGCCTGTTCAATTACAGGGAAATCCTTGAAGGGAAAAAACCCACGCTGGAAACCTGGCCTGCCTATTGGCTTATTCATATGCTCGAAGTGGACAAGGAAGATGTAAATCTGAAAGGAAACCTGTTGATTGACAGGGTCAATGCAGAGGTTTTTCGATGTGAATTATTCAATTCAGACGGTTCTGTCCGGTTACAAGCGGTATTTACCGATTATATAACTCTCAATAGCTGCAGGATACCTCAAAGGATTGACGTTCGCTGGCCAGCGCATAATACTACCCTCAGTATCACTTTTTCAAATATCACGGTGAACGGCGCACTTGACCCAAAACTATTTACCCTCTCTGTACCTAAGGGAGCGCAAATAATTACCCTGGACTAAATTCCAAGACTTTTTATGTCTTTTGATATGCTCCTGTCTTTTCTGATATCTCTTTGTCTAGCCAGCAATTTCAAGCAATTCAAGGGAATCCGATTCCTTTTTTCTTTTTTCCATTTTTGCTATGTTTTTATGCAACTTATGTGGAAAATGGAAAGTCATCTTATTACACAAAAACTTATTGACTTGGCCTACAGCTTAGTCTACTATAGGCGTGGAGGTGTGAGATGATTAAAGTAAATATACATGAGGCAAAAACCCATTTTTCTCAACTTTTAAATCGTGTTGGAAGCGGTGAAGAGGTTATTATTGCAAAAGCAGGAAAACCTATAGCTCGCATTGTTCCTGTAAAAAAAGAGGCTAAAAAGCGCAAACCAGGAAGCGCTAAGGGACGCGTAGTTTTGGAAGATAATTTTTTTGAGCCTTTACCTGAGAGTGTATTGAGTGAATTTGAGCAATGAAGGCTTTGTTAGATACCCATGCATTTCTCTGGTGGATTATTGATAGTCCCCTCATACCACTTCCGGTTAGAAATATTATCAGCGACGGTAATAATGAATTATTTTTAAGTGCCGCAAGCTGCTGGGAAATAGCGATTAAGGCAAAAATTGGCAGGATAAAGTTACCGAATAAACCTCAGATTTTTGTGTCAGAACAAATGGCGTTAAATACAATACAAGGGTTGCCAATACAGATAAGCCATGCCCTTCATGTTTTTAGTCTTCCACACCACCATAGAGATCCTTTTGACCGCATGATTATTGCCCAGGCACAGTTGGAAAAATTACCTATTGTAACTTCCGATTCTTTCATTGCACAATACAGGGTTAAAACTATTTGGGAAGAAAAATGTTGAAGACACTGAAGGATATTACAAACCAGAAAAAATCTCTTTTGGAAATGTCTGCTCATGAGGATTTTTGATTTTATTGTATCTTTGATCGGTATTATAATACTTTCGCCACTTTTTATAGTTACAGCATTGCTCATTAAACTGACTTCTCCTGGCCCCATCATCTATTCACAGAAAAGGGTTGGGCGTAACGGATGTTTATTCAGGCTATATAAATTTCGCTCTATGGTGGTCAATGCCGATCGCATCGGCACCTCGGTGACTACAGGCCATGACCCTCGAATTACAAAGGTCGGCAGGGTTTTACGGAAGACGAAACTGGATGAATTACCGCAACTCTGGAACGTACTGAAAGGGGATATGAGTTTTGTTGGGCCCCGCCCCGATGTCCCGGAGATAGTAAGCAATTATACCGGCGCAATGAAAAGGATATTGGAAGTCCGTCCCGGCATCACAAGCAATGCATCATTACACCTGAGAAATGAGGAGGATCTGCTCTCCCTTGCCAGAAAACCTGATAAGGCATACGAAGAAATTTTCGTTCCCGCAAAGGTCGGACTTGCGATGGAACACGTGAACAGGAAGTCCTTTCTTTTTGATTTCGGTATTCTGCTCAAAACAGTATGGGTTCTTACTGTCGGAAGGGTATTATCAGCAAAAGTATCAACAAAAGAACACCATGTAGTAAGAGAAATAAAGCAGGCAATAGAAAGGATGAAATAGCAGGTAAGCAAACCAGACACAAAGTTTTTCTTTGTGATGCAGTGTTTTCGTGGCAAAAAATCGACAAAGGCTTAATTTACTGCTTATACAAGGAATTTCAAACTATTTTGTTATCCTATTGACGCATCCCACGACCACCCTCTAGAAGGGAACTTTCTTGGGCAGGGGATAAAGGGGTGGGTAATGAGTTCGTTTATATAAAAAAAGTCTTTTAGATTTTGTCTTTTAGATTTTGTCTTTTAAACCCAACCTGATTTATGACTATGAATAAAAAACGCATTTACCTTTCTTCTCCCCATATGGGAGTCAAAGAATTTGAATTTGTAAAAGAGGCATTTGAAACAAATTGGATTGCCCCCGTTGGCCCCCATGTAGATATGTTTGAAAAGGAATTTTGCGAAATTACGGGCTCCCGATTTGCCGCAGCAGTCAGTTCCGGAAGCGCCGCCATTCACTTGGCATTAATTTTATTGGGAATTCAGCCTGGCGATGAAGTTATCTGTTCTACACTTACGTTTGCAGCCAGCGCGAATCCGATTACCTACCAGGGGGCAACCCCGATATTCATAGACAGCGAATCCGGCGCCTGGAATATGGACTGCAACTGCCTTGAAGATGCCATTCGGGATAGGATCAGGAAGGGGAAAAGGCCAAAGGCGGTAATTGTTGTCCATCTGTATGGACAGAGCGCAGATATTGACCCTATAATGAATCTTTGCAATCAATATGAGATTCCTCTCATTGAAGATGCGGCAGAGTCTCTTGGAGCTTACTACAAAGGGAGGCACACAGGAACTTTTGGTAAATTCGGGATATTTTCTTTCAATGGCAACAAAATCATTACCTGTTCTTCCGGCGGGATGCTGGTCTCCGATAACGAGGGCTTGATCCGGAAGGCAAAGTTCCTGGCAACACAGGCAAGGGACCATGCCCCCCATTACCAGCATTCCCATATTGGTTATAATTACCGGCTGAGCAATGTGCTTGCAGGAATAGGCCGGGGACAGCTCCGTGTTTTGTCAGAGCGGGTGCAGGCACGCAGGGACAACTTTGACTTTTATCAAAAAGAATTAGGAGGTTTGCCCGGTATTCAGTTTATGCCGGAGGCAGGGTTTGGCAAAAGTAATCGATGGTTAACATGTCTGACCATTGATCCTTCAAAATGTGGTTCCACAAGGGAGGATATGCGATTGGCCC
The DNA here is from genome assembly GCA_021646415.1 of Candidatus Brocadia sp. Lineage (NCBI taxonomy): Bacteria > Pseudomonadati > Planctomycetota > Candidatus Brocadiia > Candidatus Brocadiales > Candidatus Brocadiaceae > Candidatus Brocadia > Candidatus Brocadia sp. The sequence continues at coordinate 104,403 of SOEU01000001.1, read as the reverse complement.
TGGAATCTGAAAACATTGAGTCCAGGCCGGTATGGAAGCCACTCCATCTGCAGCCGGTTTTTCAGAATTTCCCCTATTATGGTTCCGGTGTGGCTGAAGAATTATTCGATAAGGGACTTTGCCTGCCGTCCGGTTCAAATCTCAGCAGGGAAGACCTTCATCGGGTGGTAAAAATCTTTCTGCGAGTGTACCAGGCAAATCTTCTTCAGAATAAAAATTAGGGTAATAATTTGCAACGTTTTTTGCGGAGGTTCGTGATTATGAACACGACATTGTTGATCCATCGTTTCACTGTCAAAGAATATCACAAGCTGGTAGAAAGGAACATTCTGCATGAAGATGATAGAGTGGAACTTCTCGATGGGAGGATTATGGATATGACACCAACAGGAAGTAAACATGCGGCATGTGCAGGGAGGTTAAATCGCCTGTTTACCTTGAAGTTACAAACAAGAGTAATAGTTCAGGTTCAAAATCCCATCCAGTTAGATGATCAATCTGAACCACAGCCTGATATTACAGCAGTAGTATCCGAGATATTTGGGCAATCTTCCTGATTATAGAGGAATTTTCATTTTATTGAAGCGGTTTTACGGTAGCGTGGGTTAAGCCAAGGCTGGTTCGATCTTGGAGATTGGACCATATATTTGAACGGTACTCTAAAGCTTGAACTTGTGCTGTGAATCAGCGTTGTCCGGTTAGAAATTTGCAGGTACGGTTTTGTCATACCCGAACGCTTTTATCGGGTATCCAGTAAACCCTGAACCTCCTGGATTCCCGCTAAAAACATGCGGGAATGACATCTCGAGAGCAATAAAACAAGTCATGCAAATTTCTAACCAGACAACGCTGACTATTTATAATTTTTTGCAATATTCAGAAAGACAATGGTCACCCTTCAGTCCCACGTTGCATTACCAAAATCGTTTAAGACATCGGGATTATCTTGATTTGTTTTATGAAGCCGGATTTGAAATAGTGGATGAACTACTGCAGAAAGGATCGGCTGACGATCTGAAAACTATCGAACAACTTTCACTCGATAAACGATTCAAATCTTATACCACTGCCGAACTGGCCATCAGCAGTGCCCATATCATCCTTAAAAGAATGCCTCCGGAACGACCACGGTATCATCGGGTTTCAGGACAATAGCCTCGCCTTTTTTGTTTTTAATAATTTTGTTTACCTTTACCTGAATTATTTTTTTTTCACCGTTTTCCATCCTGACGATGTAAGTGCGATTGGAAGAGGCAATATCAGTAAATCCCCCCCTCATAGAAATTGCCTCGACAACGGTAATTTCCCTGTCCTGTAATTTTATCTCTCCTGGACTTTTCACCTGTCCGATGACACATACCGAACCATGATAACTCCCCACAATAACAGAGACATGGGGATTTATCAGATAACCATCACCCAGGAGTTCTTCCAGTTTTCTTTCCAATTGAAACGGCGTGAGCCCGGCTACCTCAATGTCGCCTATAAGGGGAAAAGAGATCTTACCATCCGTGGAGACGCGCAAGGATTTCTGCTTTTGTTGGTCATAACTCAATTCCGGCTCATTGTACACATCAATATATAGGATGTCTTTACACCGGATATGATAATCAGTCCGGCTCTTATCGTTCATGTCCCCACCCTTTCCTGCAATAGGCTGAACTTCTGATAATCCTTTTGAAATATTGCTATCTCCTGACTGTATATTTTCATTCCAGCCAGTGGAAGCGCAAGAACAAAGTACCAGTAATAGAATTGCTAACAGAGGATATTTGACAGTAATAGACATATGATATGTTTTGAGAAGATGAAAGATTTCAGAGATAAACTCATTGATTACGGCCAATAACTCTTATATAATAGCGGCTAAATTTTCTCATTATTATATACAGGTAAAGAAAATGTTTCAAGTTATAAAAATTATTTGAGCAACAAAGCGACGGTAAACGAGAAAAGATGCCCAAAAACCTCAAACATCCTTTTTCATTTTACAAAAAGAAAATCTTCCTTCATTTTTTCTCATTTCTCTTCATCATTTTTTTCCAGCAAACACTCTGTCACGAGACTGATGCACAATATACAGTGCCCGTTGAATTATCCCGGATAGACAGTACGCAAGGCAATTTACAGCTAGGACCCCTTAGGCTCCATCCTTTGTTTGCAATAAGCGAGATATTTGACAGTAATATTTTTGATACCCCTGATGATGAAGAATCTGATCTTATTACCATGTATTCGCCGGGGATGAATCTCTTCTTGCCAATCAGAGGCCTGAAAAGTGAATTTAGTGTAAGTTACCTCGCAAACTTTCTGGATTACCGTGAAAATCCTGATCAGGGGCGCGTGGAGCAATACGTTGAAGGCTCATGGAAAACAGTACTCCCGCGCGGGCTGGGCATTATCCTTCATAACAGGCTTGAAGATACCGAGATACCTCCGACCTTCGATCTTATTTACGGGAATTTAATCCAGAGAACAAGGAGGAGATCAAACTATTTCACCACAACCGTTTTCCTCCCCGACTATTTTGCCAGGTTCGACTCAGAAATCTCTTATTCTAACAATGACCATCAGTATGACACGTTCGAAGACTCAAGTTATAATGAACAGAAAATAGGCACACGGTTAACGTATAAGCTCCTTACAAAATTAGATACCTTGGCCGAATTGAATTTCGGCAAAACAAATTACGATACCAACGTCATAAGTGATTCTGTGTTTTATGAATCCCTGGCTGGCGTGCAATGGAAAGAGACGGCAAAGACAACCGGCATATTTAAGATAGGCTATCGTGTGCGTGATTATGAAGAAGAGGGGTTTGATCAATTTAGCGGGGTGGTATTTTCTTTGGAATCGAAAACACAGTTGAATACCATAACCAATTTCTCCGTCATGCTGCGGAGAAGTCAGGAAGAGATTATTGGATTGCCTGAAAGAAGCTTTTATGAACTAAATTCCGTTTATTTGACTTTTCGAAGAAAATTAACAGAAAAAATCGAGGCGAGCTTTTCAAACTATTATCAACTCCTGGATATTCCTGCTATTCATGAGGGCGAATCCGATGCAGAGGTCTTTGCATGGGGGGTCAGGACTTCTGTAGATTACAGGATTCAGAAATGGTTATTTGCAGAATTAAGTTACTGGCTCGAAAACCGCGACTCGGAATCAGACGATTCAAGAGACCTTGGCAGGGAAAAGCACGTCATTACCTTTACCATAGGCGCAGCCTTCTAGTCTTCAATATCTTTTCCTACCCATTCCATCTTTCCGATTTATAACATCGCTTTACTGCTGCATCATCGTTTACAAAGAAACAACCATGAACTCGTCATTATTGGTCACTGGCTGAGTGACCACAATAACAAGGTTGCCTTCTCATAATTAGATACCGGTGATTTTGGATTGCATTTTGATGAAAATATTGTAAAATTCAACGTAAGTTCTTTATGTTATTAGAATTTACAGATTTTGAAGGGGTATACTTCCATGAGAACGGTAATTACGGGTGGTGCCGGGTTTATCGGTTCACACCTGTGTGATTATCTGATCGAGAAGGGGCATGAGGTTCTATGCATTGACAACCTGTTGACGGGAAAGGCAGAGAATATAGTCCACTTGATGGGAAACAGCCAATTCCGCTTTATAAAGCACAATGTAAGCGATTACATGTATGTGGATGGACACGTTGATAATGTGCTGCACTTTGCTTCGCCGGCCAGTCCCTTTGACTACCTGGAATTCCCTATACAAACCTTAAAGGTTGGTTCCCTGGGTACCTTAAACAGCCTGGGGTTGGCCAAGGCAAAGAAGGCAAGATTCCTTTTGGCATCCACCTCAGAGGTGTACGGAGACCCTCAAATCCATCCTCAACGGGAAGATTATTGGGGTCATGTGAATCCTGTTGGCCCGAGAGGGGTTTATGACGAGGCAAAACGATTTGCGGAAGCAATGACTATGGCATATCATCGATACCATCATGTGGATACCAGAATCGTGAGAATATTCAATACTTACGGACCCAGAATGCGAATAAAAGACGGCCGTGCACTCCCGAATTTTATGTGCCAGGCAATCAGGGGTGAGGATATTACCGTGTTCGGGAACGGTTTGCAGACGAGGAGTTTCTGCTTCGTTTCCGATCTCATTGAAGGTATCTATCGGTTGCTTCTTTCAAAGGAGCATGATCCTGTAAATATCGGTAATCCTGAGGAGATAACTATTCACCAGCTGGCAAAGGAGATACTAGCCCTCACCGGAAGCAAAAGCAAGATTATATTCAAACCCCTTCCGGTTGATGACCCAAAGATTCGGCAACCCGACATCTCCAGGGCAAAGAATGTTTTAGGCTGGGAACCAAAGATTGTTCGTGAAGAAGGTCTGCGTAAAACGCTTGGATATTTTAAAGATGCGTTAGCTTCCCTCGAAAAAAATCTATGAAAAAAGTGATTGGCATCTTTGGCAGCCCGCGTCCCCAGGGTAACTCCGACATATTGCTCGATCAAGCCATGAAAGGCGCCGAGACAAGTAATGCCGGCGTGGAAAAGATCATCGTACGTGATTTACAGATTGCCCCCTGTAATTCTTGCGGTGGCTGTTTTGAAAAAGGGGTGTGTGTTATCGGTGACGATATGCAAAAAATTTATTCCCAGCTCGTGGCTGCAGACGCTATTGTTGTTGCCACCCCCATCTACTTTATGGGTGTAAGTGCGCAGCTGAAGGCGCTTATTGACCGTTGTCAGGCTTTTTGGGCCCGGAAATATATTTTAAACTTACCAATCAGGGAAGATGGAAGGTTTGCAAGGGGGTTTTTTATCGCAACTGCAGCACGCGATGCCGGGGAAGGGTTGTTTACCGGTGCTGTAAAAACAATAAAGTCTTTTTTCCATGTATTAGATACGAAATACGCTGGCGACATTTTGTGTGCCGGATTGGAAGAGAAAGGCTCTGTAAATAAGAGGCAGGATCTCTTACAACAGGCATTTGATGCGGGGAGACAGTTGCTGAAACTGTGAGGAGCAGCATTTATGAAAAAAGGACCAATTCTTGAAAGGGCTGAAGAAAGACAGCGCCGTTGTCCGGGCGAGTCGTATACCATTAGCTATTCCGTATGCAGGGGCAGGCAGAGGGTGAATTATCCTAAATGCAATGTATGTCTGGAGAAGGTTGAACCGGCGAGCCTTAACCCGTCACATGCTGAGTCTAAACTTTCTATGAATATCTTTAAGAGTTACGATATTCGCGGGAAATATCCATCGGAGATTAATGATCAGACGGTACACAAGATCGGAACGGCCATATCCCAATTTTTTAAGGAAGAAAATCCTGATGCGAAAAACATCGTTGTCGGCAGGGATATGAGGCCATCTTCGAAACCACTTGCCAATGCCCTGATCGATGGTTTATGCACAGCAGGACTGAATGTTGTTAATGTGGGTGTCGTTTCAACGGAGATGACTTATTTCACTGTGGGACATTATAAGTATGACGGAAGTGTCATGGTTACCGCCTCTCATAATCCCGCTGGGTATAACGGATTAAAAATATGCAGGAAACAGGCCATTCCCGTCAGTTATGAGACGGGGATAGAGCGGATTGCAAAACTGACAAAACAATATCATCCCCCACGCGGGGAGCAACTTGGCAAGGTCATTCAGAGCGATATCTTTGGGGATTATAAAAAGCACGTCTTAAAATTTGCCAGCAACCTCAGACACCTTCGTATAGTAATCGATGCGGGAAACGGGATGGCAGGTAAAACGGTCCCCGTTGTTTGTGAAGGGCTTCCCATCGAAATTATCCCGTTGTATTTTGAACTGGACGGAAATTTCCCCAATCACGAAGCCAATCCATTAAAGCCTGAGAATCTTGTTGATTTGCAACATAAGGTGCGCGAGACAAGGGCACATCTGGGAGTTGCATTCGACGGAGATGCCGACCGGTGTGTCTTTATTGATGAGATGGGACGGACAGTTGGATGCGATATCATTACGGCGTTGATTGCAAAGCAATTTCTCGAACGGGAAAAAGGGGCAACGATTTTGTATGACCTCCGATCGAGTTGGGTCGTTCCCGAAGAGATAAAAGCTGCAGGTGGCGTGCCTTATCGTGAGCGGGTTGGTCATGCCTATATGAAGGCAACACTGCGGGAAAAAAAGGCAGTCTTTGGCGGAGAACTCTCAGGGCACTACTATTTCAGGGATAATTACTATTCGGATTCCGGGATGATCGCTTTTCTCATGGTTTTAGATATCTTGAGCTCAAAACGCATCCCATTTTCGAACATAGTGGCGCCACTGAAGAGGTATTATTCTACTGGTGAAATGAATTTTGAGGTAGACGATAAAGATGCGAAGATTGCGGAAATTACCAATAAATTTTCCAATGGAAAGATCGACCATCTGGACGGAGTTACCGTTGAATACAGTGACTGGTGGTTTAACGTGAGAAAATCCAATACTGAACCCCTGCTCCGTTTAAATCTGGAAGGAAGAACACATGAAATTATGGAGAAGGGGAAAAGGCTGTTAATCAATATTATTCAAGGGAAATTCTTATAGTATTTATGTTTCCTTTTAACAACACAATTTACAAATATACACGGATTGGCATACTTACCATCATGGCATCCTTGCTTTTTTTCACAGTCAACATAAGGCATGCCCTTTGGGCAGATGTACCAACAGGTGAAGAAATCCATGATATCAAATTTAGTAATGGCCAACTATCGGTAAAGATAAAAAACTCTCCTTTGGAAAAGGTCTTAAAAGAAATCATGTCACAGAGCGGAGCCAGAATATGGCTTAACGATTCAATTGACGGGACCGTTACTGTAGAATTCCAAAACATACCCATCGGAGAAGGGGTGCGCAGGATCCTTAAAGACAAGAATTATGCCTTTGCTTATGCCCTCCACGAGGTGAAAGAAGGGAAGCTTTCCATTATTAGTGCCAGTAAGTCCAAAGAAATTTTTACAAAAGTAAATGATGAGCCTCCAAGAAAAGTCATCTCCAGGCCAGGGATGCCTGTTGCCAGAAAAGAAAAACCAAAAAAGGAACAAACCTCCTTTGAATCCCTGGTAGAAGATGCCCTGGAAAATGAGGATTCAGGGAAGAGAGAAGATGCAATTATCGCCTTGGGGGAAAGCAAAGATACAAGGGCAATAGAAATTATCTCAAAGGCGCTGGCGAATGACCCCAACGAAGACGTACGATTAAGCGCTATTGACGCCTTACTGGATATCGGCGACAAAAGTATTGTCGACCCACTTTCTTCAGCACTCAAGGATCAAGACCCATGGGTGCGTGAAAGCGCTGTAGAGGCATTAGGTGAAGTGGGTGGAGAGGCTGCTATCGAATTTATCAAGAGCGCCCTCAATGATGAAGACGGTTCTGTACGGGAGCTAGCGCAGGAAATATTAGAGGAACTTAATACCGGGAAATAAAAGTTTTTTACTTTTAAGTTGACATTTTCCTAAAAAACGTTTTAAATAGTAAACGTTTAGAAAAATAAACGTTTGTAATTATAAACATAATCTCTCACATCACCCAATTGAGAGACCCCGTTCCTCCCGCAGCAAGTAAACTGCGGGAGGAATATCTATAAAAGCACAGATAGAAATATTTGCTTACTAACTTACCATTCATACGCAAGCTCTTCATGGAAAATAAGTTTGTTTCAAAAAGGAAAGCTTATTGATTCATTCCTTCCACGTAGTAAGATTTGTGGAATATACTCAGGATCACAGAGGAACTTAGGGAAGTTGCGATTGATTTTGAGTAATTAACGCTTTATGTCTAACCAGGAAGAAATCACGCAATATAATATCCTCCAATCAATTGAAAATGGAGAGCAGATCTCCCAGCGCCAGCTCTCTTTGCAGCTGGGCATTAACGTGGCTTCCATAAATTTCGCTTTAAAAAAACTTACGAAGAGCGGGTTAGTGAAAATGCTGGGTGTAAACCCCCGAAGGATCCGGTACATTCTGACTCCCAAAGGGATTGCTGAAAAAACACAGCTTGCCTATAAATTTTTTGACAGGAATTTTCATTTCTATAAAGCTGTGAGAAAGGACGTTGAAAATAAAATCGATAGTATCTCCTTTCAGGGTAAGAACTCCGTTGCCATTTATGGCGTCACAGACCTCATGGAGATGGCCTATCTCGTTATCCAGGATAAAGAAATAGACCTTGTTGCGATTGCTGATAATGAAAAAAAAATCAGGATATTTGGCTATCAGGTAATAGGAATCGAAGAAATACACAAGCACTCCCCTCACTTCCTTTTAGTAACAAAAGAATTGGATGTTCATACGATAAAACTTATACCTGACTCTATAGAAATTGTCGATATCAGAATTTAGCGAAAGAGATAAAGGATGCAATAGATGAGGTAAAGCGGAGACAGGAAGAAGATTTCAGGTTTTTGCCAATACCTTTTCAAAAATTTCCAGATGCTTTTCCGCGCTTTTCTTCCAGGTAAATTGCTGAGACCGAACCAGACCTTTATGGCGTAACGATTGGCGCAGCGATTCATCTTCTGTCAAACGTTTCATGGCGCTGGTAATATCGACCACAGAACGCGGGTTCACGAATAATGCTGAATCCCCGGCTACCTCGGGACAGGCACTGATATTGGAGGTAATTACCGGGCACCCGCATGCCATAGCTTCCAGGATAGGTATGCCGAACGTTTCGTGCAGCGACGGAAACACAAATCCCATCCCACCTCGGTACCATATTGCCAGTTCTGCGGAAGAATATCCCTCAGAAATAAGTTTGACACCTTTTATAGCAATTTTTTTCCCTTTATAGCCTGGCAGGATTGCTACGAAGGCAGGCCTCCTGTCTTCTGGCAAATTTGCATAAGCTGCAAGAATGCGATCAGTATTCTTTTTCGGTTTGTACTGTGATACATGCAACAGGTAAGGATATTCAATGTCTGGTTTTTTACCATCTGCGTAAAAAATAGTATGGTCAACGCCATGATAAACAGGGTAAATCATGTGCCGTGGAATGCTGAAAACACTGGATATCTCCTGTGCCGCAAACTCAGAAACGGTAATTACTGCAGAAATCTTTTTCCAAAACCACTGCCAGGCACTAAATGTTCTGCGTTTCTGTATTTTCCCACGTAAAGCTTGTAAAAGGTTTGGATAGATTTCATACCATGACATGGTAAAAGGGCCGACTCCATGCACAGTTACTACAACAGGCCGTTGAGTATTTTTTAAACCTGGGTGGGGTGAACGGCTGCCAGCAATCCCCGGTTCCCACACAAGATCACATTCTTTTGGAATAGGGTTATCTTCCGTAAAAGGGAATACCTCTATTCCGAGCAAAACCAGCTCACGCTCGATGTTTTCGCGATAAATACGGTGACTGAAGGGTTCGTGATGGTAGGTTAGGATAGCAAGTTTCAATCTGTCCCCTTTTTCGCCGCAACGACCATTATCCTGAGTCGTTTCGTATTGATGAATGGACGTACCCGGTAGTATGAATTACCATTTCCTTGAAAAGCCTGTCCAATCATCAAATCTCCGGTAGATTGACATTCAGGATTTTCTGAACCTTTCCTGACAGCAGGACGGAGTATGCATTTTGACGTTTTTTTGATATTCGTCTTCTCAAGGAGAGAAACGAAAAAGGCATGGAAATGCCGATGATATAAGTCGGATGCTCTGTCTAAAGGTTTGAAATACTGACCATAACGTTCCACCTGAGAAAATCGCTGCTCTACAAGTCCGTAAAATTCTTCGGGGCAGTATTCCTTGACATGGTACGGTGGATGGGCTGTGTACCGAAGGTTTGGAGTAGAGCAGAGGAAGGTGCCGCCGGGCTTTAATACCCGATATACCTCGGAAAGAAAACTGTTGCCATCATGGACGTGTTCTATGGTTTCAAAACTTACCACGACGTCAAAAGATTCGTCTTTAAATGGAATCTCCAAGACATCAGCCCTTACAAAATTTCCATACTTGTATTTGGTTTGAGCATCAGCGACCGCCTGTTCATCATAATCGGCACCTATAGCTTTACAACCATGTTTTAAAAGCAGTGCAGTTCCGTAACCGGCTCCACAAGCAATATCCAATAACCGCTGGCCTGGTTTAAGACGAGAAACGGAGAACTTATACCGTTCCAGGTGCTGAATTGACAAATAGTCTGATTTGCCGAGTGGATTGTGATACTCAATAGTACCAGCCATACGCTAATTTTTTGAAAAGTATCATCAAAACTTTTTTTCTGTAAATCTATGTTTTACACCAATGAGTCAAGTCACGTCTTAAAAGTTCGCTTAATCGTTCTATCTCTGATGCAAACTCTGCTTGTAGTCTTTTCCGTAGCTCTGTATCCATGGGTGGACGAGACTCGTATTCTCTATTGAAAGACGTCAGTTTTTTAACAAACCACTGGTGCAGCGTATGAGTCACAAAAAATTTACCGAGCACTCTGGCGATTTGCGGGGGATTTTGTAAAAGGTTTCTTAATATATTGCTGCGTACACGCTTATTCGGGTTGATAGTTTTAAACTCCGGTTGAAAATCTCCGGTTACACCCAAAAAGCGCAAATTTTCCCGGTAAACGTTAATTGTATCCACTTTAAAGTCATCATAAATAATGACATGCACATTCTCTCTTCCAAAAACATTGTAATATCTCTGAACCTGTTCAGTATATTTTACTGTTTCCCGGTAAAAAAGACTTTCGATAAAATGGACACCAGGCGGTATGCGTAAGCCACGCTTTCGATCATCCTCGGCGTTAATGGCCTCTTCGAAACATGCGATATCTTCATTACCATTATAAAGAAATTGGCTATGTTGAGAATAGAGCATGTCCGCGGGATTTCTCAGCATGATAATAATGCTTGCGGAAGGTGAAAATTCCTTAATTTCAGAAGCAGCTTTTTTTGAATAAAGATACCAAACCGAGGATTCTCCTACCCGTTTTTCATCTTTTGCCCCGGAAAATAAAGAAAGATATATTTCTCTATCTCTGATGAACCTTGGGGAATTAAGATCGGTACCAAAATAGTGGGATTCCTTTTTTCCCGGTATGAAAATCTCCGGATGTTGCCTGAGATATGCACACATGGCGGTTGTCCCGCTTTTCGGCGCGCCGACAATGAAGAAATCTGGTATTCTCATATTGATTGTTTATTTCATTCTGTCCGTATAAATACCTAAATATCGACAATAAACCCTAACTCCCTTACAGCCTCAATTTCCTCTTTGTTAAAAATGGATAAATCATAATTTCTATAGCGTCCAGCAGATTCCGGTAATCTGGGTAATCTTTCCAATTCATCTATATTTACACATCTGGTATCTAGTCCCAGAAAATGTATTAACAATTCTATTTCATGTCCCGGATCCGTGCACAGCTTGTCGAAATTAATAACTAGGAATCTTTTCTTTAGGTGTTTCCGTCCGAAGGTTATTGCTTTCCTATTCGCCTCATTCCAGTACTGAAGCGATAGCCTGGGGAGAGGAATCGATGAATCATTCACGGCAATTCCAAAGATCCTGCCCCAGTTGTATAATTGGGATTGATTTTGGCTATATGCCATATCGATTCCATGTCGCATAAGATGTATGTATTTCAAATGGTGAAAATGTTTGTTTAAATACTCAAGATAAATATGGGTATTCGGTTCTTTCCAGCCCCAACCCAGATATTTTAAACGATCAATTTTTTTTGAACGGAGCATGGTTACGGCCCTTCTCATTGGCCATAAACCGCGCCCCGATCCTGAATAATCATGCCCTTTGAACATCATTTCAACAACCGCCCGCATGATAAAACTCAATTCGTCGTTGTGGGGTTTTATATTAGCGGTCATTGCCCTTTCAAAGATGCCGAGGCCTTTCAAAATATGTGATTCCTTCCTGGTTGCTTTTTTAAAAAACCAATCAGGCCTCTTAAATAGCAGCGTAAACCATAAATTATCACGGGCGGCATTCATATCTTTTCCCAAATAAAACCCGAGTTGTATGAGAATTTCGGCAATAACCCTTGTACCACTCCCCCCAACGCCGCCAATGGCAACAGGTCCTAACCAGTTTGATTTGTTATTCATAGAATTACTGATAATACACCGCTCCATTACTCCATTGCAGGAATTTTGGTTGCAGCTTTGCCATGCTGGGAATATTTTAGTTTCCTGGTGTCCCCAGCGTATCTGTGCTTTTGTCTGTGCTCCAATGATTCAAGTCCCGTCCCAAAAGCTCGCTTAAACCATTTACTTCTGGAGTGAACTCTTCTTGCAAACGCCTCCGTAATTCCAGAGACATAGGCTGCCGGAAAACATATTGGGTGTTTAATTTTTTAAGCCTGTTCAGCAGTACATCGCGGAACGATTGAGGTAAAAGCAATTTGCCGATTGTACTCACCAACGAAGGTGGGGTCTTTAAGAATCGCTGAAGGGTTCTGTTGCGGATACGTTTGTTTGGATTAATAACTTTGAAATCTGGCCGAAAATTGGTATCGACACGAAGAAACCTGAGCGTCTCATGGTATGCCATTGCGGTATCCTGTTTAAAATCATCATAGATGATTATGTGAACGTGATTTCTCCCAAAGGTATCAAAATATCTTCTTACCTGTTCTGTGAATTTAACCACTTCACGGTGCAGGAGTTTTTTCTCTATCCTGATATTTCGAGGGATCATTTCGCCGTTTCTCCTTTTCTCTTCCGCTGCCAGAGATGCTTCAAAATCCAAAATATCCTCAGCACCATTATAAACGAGCTGTGCATGCCGTGAATAGAGAACGTCCACGGGATTCCTCAACATGATAATAATTTTTGCACCGGGACAAAAGGACTTGATGTTTCGTGCCGCATTTTTTGAAAATAAATAGTAAACTGAAGCTTCACCTGCAAGTTGGTTTTCACCTGCTCTTTCAAATAACGAGAGGTACCGTTCTCTCTTGAGAAAAGGGTCATCATGTTTCAATAAATCATCGGCAAAATGATTTATTTCCTTCATATCAGGCATGAAGATACCCGGATGGTGTCTTAAATATTCATGCATTGCGGTAGTGCCGCATTTTGGCGCACCTACGATAAAGAACTCAGGCTTTGTCATCTCTTTCTCCAGGGGACAAATTCTCCCAATGCAGTGGAATGGATCCCAATCGTTTTGTATACCCAGGTTGCCAGCAAAATATTCCAGGTAATCATGCTACTTGCGGTAGCAATTGCGGCTCCTGCAATACTCCATCGAGGTATCAGCAGAGCATTCAGAATGATGTTCAACACTGCGCTGATTCCCACACCAATAGCGACATTTCTCTCATGTCCGGTCATAACAAGCAGGGGACCGACAGAACCCATTGATGCGTTAACAAGCTGACCGGCCGATAAGATTGCAAGGGCCATTCTGCCTTGTGCAAAGGCTTCTCCAAAGAGAAGCAGGAACCAATGTCCGCAGAATATAAGGGCAAGCCCGATAGGTAGCGAAAATAACAGAATTATTAGGGTGCTTTTTGTGACCACATCCTGTAATTTTTTCATGTCTCCTGCTGCATAGAGGCTTGCCACCGTTGGTGCCAGCGCCGTATTGACAGCAAGCAGGATGAAGGTGATAAATTCTGCCCCACGATTGGCAACTGAATAGATACCCGCCTCTTTTGTACCCTTCATTGCCCCAAGCATAAGAATGTCTGTCTTGGCATTTATTATCTGCATACCGGTGATTAGCATCAGGGGTAAAGCACTCCGCATCCATTCCCGAATTTTATAAGAAGGAGAAGTTTCTTTGATGGATGACGGGAGCGTTTTGAGTAATACCCGCGTTCCGACAATAAAGGCAATTCCTGTAGCTGCAATGTTTATTCCCAACGTCTGTGGCACAGTTAAAGCTTTACCGAGAAGCAGATAGGTAATGCCAAGAAAACAAAGAAAGAGTATTGGCTGGATGAGCATTTCTGGTACTTGTCCGGCTATTACCCTATTGAGTCCCTTCAGTACGGCCTGTCTTAGCCTGGTAAGTGTAACCAGCGGAAGCGAAACCATGGCTATCCAGAGAGAGATTAAAACCAAAGAATCCTGGCGGCCAGCAAAGATACTGCCGATGAAAGAGGCTAATAATGCCAGCCCCAACGACACTATCAATACCGTCTGATTTGCCCACCGGAGGAGACCTCTCACGAAATGCCATTCAGATTTTGTTTCGTATATGGCAACTTCCCGGACAAGCAGTTTATCCAGCCCCAATGCTCCAGGAACTGCAAGCAATCCTACCCAGCTCATGGCATAGGTATAGGTGCCGTAACCAGTGGTACCCAACAATCGGGCAAGTAATAATCCAATAATAAATGATAGGCCTGTAGAGGCTATCTTGAGACCAAATGAACCCGAAGCACTTTTGGCAAGACGGCCCTTCAGGTTGATAACTCCTTTTTTCCCGAAAAGAGGTTGAAGCAAATATTTTATACGATGGTTTACTTTGGCAGAGATAGTCATATTACAGGTATCATGGATGTCAATTAGGTTGGGCCATCGCAAAGTCCTTCTGAATTTCTGGTTTAGGGTACGTATCTTTCGTCAAAAGCCACCTGCATCTTTTCTGCTTTTTCATGATGGAATTGATTGTAAACGGTAACCATTAAGGTTATTCCTGCCTTTCATAAGTATACCCGATGAATGCACTTTATTTACAAGCTTTTTTTCCGGTGTAAGGCAGGTGACAGTGGGGATAATTGGCCATGGGTGTGCAACGCTTTGAATTCCTCCCGCAGGTTTTACCCTGCGGGAGGAACCGGGGTCTCTCGTTGGGAGATATGAGAGATTCTGTTTACAATAATAAATGTTTAATTTTCCAAACGTTTATTATTCAAAACATTTTCGGTTGAAATGTCAATACAAAATTTAAAAAATATTTCTCATAAAATTGTGTATAATGAAAATTCCCAAAGCAGAAATGCTCCGGAGCATGTTTAACAGTCCAAATTGACAAAAGGTTGCCCTCTTTCTGATTTATTTATGATCATCAGTGGTTTTTTATTTTAATTTCTCTGGCTTATCCGGCCCCTTACTCGTCCATTGCCGGCCAATCTCATCAATTGACTTCGGCACATTCACGTTCGGGACCTGGTATCCATAGATCTTCCTTCGTTCACGGAGATCATCAGCAGAGATACCAAACTGCTTATCGCGTTTGTCTATCATCCCTTTGCTGATCTGCCCATCGCCCCCTGCAGACCACATGAGGAGCGGCTCGCCCATTGGGATCTCAGTGGTTGGATCAGGCCAGGTATGGAATGTCTTCCCCCAACTCGTTAAAAAACCTTCAAGAGCCTTATCACCCATGTCAGCTAAATCGGGCACGATGAGCTGTCCGGATATGATCTCATACGCATGCGGATGCCAATACTTTTTTTCACTGTCCGGAAGTGTCTGATAAGTCTCATCGCTGATAATGTACTCAATACCAAGGAGCTTGGCAGGCACATCCTTGGAGTCATATATGATACACTGATGGATACCGCCACCCTTAATATTGAGATTCCGCATCGAACAATAATGGTGAGCCTCTATCTCCAATTTCGGATTGTTCTTGGCTATATGGAATGCACAAAGGTAGAGATGAATATCTTTGACGGGATCAGCATACTTTAACTTATTAACATTTTCAACACCATGCTCCCCCTTTTCTGCTACAGCACCTTTTAAGGGAATGAACATCAGACTGAGAAACGCAATTACCACAGCAAAAGCTACATTATTCACCATCGTCCTGCACGAATATCGACTCATTTTTACCTCCTTTTGTTGATTGATTAAGAAATTGTTGTATCGATCGTTCGTGTAACCTTGTTTCCTCCGCCTTGGTTTTTTCTTACAAATCCGGTACATCTATTTCTTTTGGCATTATAACACACACTTTATCCTGAGGTAAAATAGAAAATACTCATAGTTGAAAAACAAGAAAATGATCAAGGAAAAGGCTTCCGGTTTTGCAAGTCAGATGCATTTTTACATGAAACACGGATAAAACAAGTTGGTCTTCACCGAAAAACCGGATAAATAAGATGGAAATTTCTATTATTTTTCATGGCAAAATTGATTAATGATGATAAAATTATGTTATTTGAGTAATTATACGGTATTTTCATGAGGAGGTAAAAAATATGAGAAAATTAATTTCCGTTCTTTTCGTTGCCATGATTGTCTTTAGCGGAGTTAGCTATGCCCAAGACGCTCCGAGAATAGTTGTAGAGAAATATCTTCATGCCGTGAGGAACAACGACTACGACAGGGCATATTCCTTCATCTCAAAAACTGACACCACGATTATCAATTGGCTGGAACTCATAAAATACGTAAAAAAGATCACTCCGGCAAGGCTCACCGAAGTTATTGACCTCGCACATAATGCGGCCCGGCAGGAGATCGTAAGTACATCAGTCGGCGGCAACACCGCTCTTGTAAAAATCCACTCAAGTATCCCTGATATGGAGGAAACCCTGAAGGTTAACCAGAATCCTGAGGATATAAAATTCCTCCTGAATAGCGGTGGATTACCTATGAAAGAAAGATTCGGGGAGTGCACCTTGGTGGTAGAAGATGGAGTCTGGAAGATTTCAAGGGTCAAGGGAATCTCTTCGGACCAGGCAGCAGAGATTGCCACGGATTTTGCAGAACTCGTTTTAGGGAAAGAAGAGGCCAAAAGGATCAGTAAAAAGATCGATGAATTTATGAAGAAGCAGGATAAGGGCGTTTAACTTGATAGACAGAGGTTTCTTTTTATTTATGTGACGCCTGTGACAAGAACCCATATGACAATTCTGGTGGAAGAACTCCCCTTCATCGTTCCACTGATTCCTTGACTCCGCTTGGAATGACGTCATGCCGAAGGAAGTCGAAAACACCACGGCGAAGTCCCCACTTTGCATGGGAAGATATTGTAAAGCGTTTATCTCACCTCCCCTAATCCCCTCCTTGCGAAGGAGGGGAAAGAGGGGTGGTTATCAGTCCAGTGGTTGCATTTTTGTTATCTTAAAATTTCATACCAATAATCCTCTTTCCCCCGTTCTAAGAAATAAAAATCCGCATTAATGAATCAAAATAATAATTCCAATAATGGTAGAAATTACCGTGGTAGTAAACCCTACCTTAAAAAAATCCCAGAATCCCACGTGGACATATTCCTTCGAAAGTTCTAAAACAATCATATTAGCCACAGAGCCCATAATGGTGAGATTTCCAGCAAACGTGCTACTCATGGCCAGCACATACCACATGGTCTTTGGATCAAGAAACTTCTCAATCCAGGCAGCCGACAACAAGACAAAAGGCACATTTGAGACAAGGTTGGAGGCAATCACGGAAAAGATGCTGAAATGAACAATCTGGCTGGATTCGGTCTTTCCCAGATAGGGCTCAACGGCATTATGTGCCAGGATTAAAAAACCGGCCTTATTGATACCACCCACCACAATAAACAGCCCGCTGAAAAAGAGTAGCAGGGTCCAATCAACCTTTTCCAGCACGTATTGAGGTTTTGTCCCTGATATGATAATCAATGCAAGCCCGCCGGTTATTGCTGATAACGGAAGATTGCCTGTAAAGACAAACCCAAAAAAAATGCAGAAGAGCACAAAGAGAGATTTTGTGGTAAGCTTTCCGTCAAGTTCTGGTTTTACCAGTATGATGGGGTCCAATTTTTTAAAGTTAATATCCTTTCTGAATACTCCATAAATGATGAGCACATTGGCTATAAGGCTTACTATCCCAACAGGCATGAGATGCAGGGTGAAATCCAGATAGGGTATCTTTGAAAAAACGCCTATGAGCATATTTTGAGGATTTCCGGTTAAGGTAACTACGCTTCCAATATTAGATGAGGTTGCCAGGGCTATGAGATACGGTACTGGATTAAGCTTCGTTTGATTTAATGCAAGTATCAAAAGAGGAGTAAACATCAGACAGATGGTGTCATTAACAAACAGTGCCGACAAGATACCACTGGAAAAAGATACAAAACACAGCAAAAGAAAGGAATTCCTGGCATGGGTAATCAGCAAATAAGAGAGATACTTGAAACAATTTGCTACCTTGAGATAGCCAATGAGGATCATCATGCCCAGTAGCAACAAAATGGTATTAAAATCCACCGCCCGGTATGCCTCGTCCAATGTTAATACGCCGGAAAGCACCATCAACACGGCACCAAGCAACGCCCCCGAGGGTCTGTCAAGCTTATGCCACTTCATCTTCTGGGCGGAGATGATAACATAGGTGAGGATAAAGATGAGTAATGATTTAATAAGCAAGGGAGTATTTGAAAAAAAGTACAGTATATCCCAGTTCATCAAACCAGGCAAGGGTGGCTTGTTCAATGGTAGATTCGGTAATTCTTAAATCAGTCATTAACCAATTTTTTCTCGTCACAATAAAAATTAAGATAAAGATACCGCTAAAAATCAGAAAATGCAAGCGTAAGCTAAATATGCAATGCTACACGGAATTGCTAACAACTTTTCTGATTTCCTTTACCCGACTTAGCAGGGTAGTGGATAAAACAATTCTCAGGCATGATGAAATGGCGAAAAGGGTAAGCAGCCGATAGCCAAAAACAGGCGGTATATGGGTTGCCAGAAAACCTCCGAGCAGGTTTCCCAGACAAATCGCAAGCCCGTTGATGGTGTTAAAATAGGAAATGCAGCGCGTCCGCTTTTCAGGGATTGCAGATTCATAAATAAAATTGGAAGAACATAAATTAAACCCTCCCCAGAAAAAGCCGGCCAGTACCTGAATTCCTATGAGGAAGTATATTTGATGGGAGATGAGCCAGAGGGCTGGCAAAACTGATACGACGATACTGCATATCCCCATAACCCGGCGATTCCCAAGGACATCTGAGTACCGCCCCCAGTAACTTATTGATAAGATAGTAGCAAGGGGAACGGTTGTAACAACGATGGTATAAGTAAGGTATGAAAACCCCAGATCGCGGAGCATAAATACCGGGAAAAATGGTGAGGCAAGAAAGACCGCAAAGTTAAAAGAACTCTGGAAGACCACATATTTCCCAAAATTTCCGATATTGAGCCTTCGCAGAAATGCCCCGAACGAGAAGTAGTGCTCGCGCATTACTTCCAGAGGCGGTTCATACATCCTGCTTAAGAAATAACACGAGATATATCGTGAAATCATGGCGAGGGAAAAAATGACGGTAAAGCCAACAAGCGACTGAGTCTTGGATAGGTGCAGGATGTAACCTGCCAAAAAGGTGGTGGCTAAAGTAACGATACCAATAAGCCTTGAACGTTTACTGAAAAATGCCCCCCTTCTTCTTACAGGTACAAGGTCTGCCATCAGAGAACCCCATGCCGGGCCAGCAAGAGAGGCAAAGAGCATATACAGGGTGCAAAAACCAATAAGCGCACCGACCTGAAGAAATTCAGGCAGATACGGAATGAAAGCAATGGGGAGTAACATAAAGGCATGGAAAAAGACTGAACGTACAATAATCTTCTTGCGACTCCCAAGCCGCTCGGTCACGTCGGCAACCTTCAGTTGTATAAGTGCGGGAAGGAACTGCGGTAGGGAACTTAACAAACCAATCTGGAAATTACTTGCACCCAGGGCTACGGCGAAAGGATTGATATAATTATCTCCGAACCCTGTTGTTGCAGCAAATGCCACCCCATCTTTGATGGAAAGGTTAAGGCTTTTTTTCACAGCAACTTCTTCTTGCTGTTTACTCTGTGGCGCTTCCATAAACGAATATTTCAATCAGGGATATAGACCGCGCATTTTTTTGGCTTCTGCCACACGCCCTATGCCCAGCATCAATGCGGCGGTTCTCATATCCACACCCTGCTTATTAGAAAGTGCCAGCACACGGTTGAATGTACTAACCATGACATCCTTTAACTTCTTCTGAATGTCCTCTTCGCTCCAGAAATAATACTGAATGTCCTGCACCCATTCAAAATACGAGACCGTTACGCCACCAGCATTGGCCAGGATATCAGGCACTAAAAACACCTTTTTGGCCTGCAATATCTTATCCGCTTCTGGTGTTGTCGGACCATTGGCGCCTTCTACGATAATTTTCGCCTTAACCTTGTCGGCATTTTGTTCGGTAATCTGCCCTTCAATAGCCGCCGGAATAATAACATCACAATCCAGTTCAAAAAGCTCTTCATTGGTTATGGAATCAGCTTCCCTTAAACCAATAACATGCTTGTGTTCTTTAATATGGTGTAGAAGATAAGGAACAAGAATGCCCTTTGGATTATACGCACCACCACTCACATCGCTTATGGCTACAATATTACAACCCTGTTCATATAAAAGCCTTGCAGCGACAGAACCGACATTACCCATACCCTGAATGGCCACGCGTAAGCCACGAAGTTCTTTATATAACACCCGCGCCGCCTCCATTACCATATAGGCAACCCCTCTGCCAGTGCCTTCTGCCCTTCCTAACGAACCACCTAATAATAAGGGTTTACCGGTAACGACACCAGGAACCGTGTTGCCTTGCTGCATGCTATACGTATCCATCATCCATGCCATCGTTTGTGAATTGGTGTAAAGATCCGGGGCAGGGATGTCCTTGTCTGGCCCTATGATTTGAACAATTTCCGTGGTGTAACGCCGGGTCATACGTTCCAGCTCGTTTTCTGACATTTCTTCCGGATTGCATTGAACGCCTCCTTTAGCACCACCATAGGGCATGTGCATGAGGGCGCACTTCCACGTCATTAACATGGCAAGGGCTGAGACCTCTTCAAGGTCAACATTAGGATGGTAACGAATACCACCTTTGGAAGGACCGAGCGTTATGTCATGCTGTACCCGATAACCTGTGAATACCTTTGTTTTGCCGTTGTCCATTTTAACGGGTACAGAAACAATAAGGGAGCGTTTTGGATTTCGCATGCGCTCCCTTATGCCATCTTCTATATTCAGCATATCTGCTACGGTATCAAATTGCTTGAGTGCCGTTTCATAGAGGATATTATTATCTTTCATACCTCCCTTTTCCTTCCTGCCAGGGGTAGTCCATCACCAAAATACAAAAACCCAGAAAAAAATTATTATACTGAGTTCATGAGAATTTGCCACTTTAATTTCTGTACAGTTTATCCCTTTATCCCTGAAATTTTGATGTGCAACCCGTAATCCAGATAAATTTTTAATAAAAAATGCGGACTCTTTGAAAGAATCCGTTTTATAAAATTTCATACCTGCCCACCTGCCCACTTCATTCAAAAACATTTTGCTAAAATAAACAATGCCCGTTACAAATTATATATCGAACCCTTCTGACAATTATGCCTCTGGCCGCTTCTCCTCTCCATCTTCCAACCATGTTATCGTCTCATAGCGTTGAATTTAATGACGATTTACGTTTATTTACACCCCTCTTTTCATCATCAGATCGATCGTCATTGCTGACCAGAACAAAAGCAACAAATGGGTACATAAGGATAAAAGAGACGACAGTTCTACCAGTAACACTATAAACTGCAAGAAAAAAACTTCCTGCGCAATGAACCTACGCAAACTGATATGTTTTTAATACCTTCACATCGGGAATATCTTTGTCGATTTCAAAACCCAGAGATTCGAGCGCCTCTGTTGTACTATTAAATACCAGATTTTGCTCTTTCAATTCTTTATACCATCCGGTTTTAACCAGAACCTGAATAATGAGTGGTCCTGCACTGGTAATGATCACTTTTTTACCCCGAGCCTTGTTGGTATTGATTATTTCCTCCAAAGCATTCATACCATCTAAATCTATGTAGAAGAGGTTTCTGAAGTTTAAGATCACCGTATGCACGCCGTTGAGATTACTTAAATTTTCAATATGTGCCTGCGAGTTGATGTAATTTATCTGGCCAGCAAAACGATACACAACAACATCGCCAAATGGCTTCTCTATCTCATTAAACTTAATAGTCTGCAGCCTGGCAACCATTTTTTTATCCCTATGTATGCTTATTTCACACTTGGCTCTGGAGAGATGATTAACTAACATCAAAAGCGCGATAATTGCACCAATTAGAATACCAAATACTGGATCTTCCAC
This sequence comes from Candidatus Brocadia sp., assembly GCA_021646415.1. Lineage (NCBI taxonomy): Bacteria > Pseudomonadati > Planctomycetota > Candidatus Brocadiia > Candidatus Brocadiales > Candidatus Brocadiaceae > Candidatus Brocadia > Candidatus Brocadia sp. The sequence continues at coordinate 82,346 of SOEU01000001.1, read as the reverse complement.
CAAAGTCACACCTGCAACCATAAACGACAGGGCAAAGGCCTTTTTATCATGCTGATAGATGTGTACGAAGTGCTCGGCACCGACCATTTGGATAGCAACATATACTAAAATTGAAGCTATCACGGCTAAGGGAAGATACTTGAAGTATGACAAAAATACTACGGAAATAACACCAATAAGAACACAACTGATTACAGCCGAAGTCTTGTGGTTGGCTCCACTTTTAACATTTAGTGCGGTTCGTGCAAGAGCTGCCGTGGCAGGAATACCACCAAAAATTCCCGAAGCGATATTGGCAAGACCCAATCCCATCATCTCTTTCCTTCGCTGAGATTTTGTGTTGGTCATATTGTCTGCTATCTTGGCCGAGATAAGGGTTTCCAATATAGCAATAACGGCAATGGCAAAGGCGGTTTTAAGCAGGTTAATATTCGTGATGTAAGTGGAAAAGTTCGGCATCTGGTAAATCTTTGAGCCAATTTCGCCAAACCTGGTATGCAAGGTTTGAAAATGCATGCTGATAAATCCGTTTTCAGACAGATACCCTAAAAACATCCCGATAGGAGCTACGATAATAGGCCCGGGGACTTGAGGTATTAATTTTGAGAAGGTGAAAATTACTGCCATGGCAACCATAAACAATATAATTGTCCCAACATCTAACTGGCCAATGTGCATGAATGACTCCATTACATTTTGCAAAAGGTGCTCGTGCACTGGCAAGCCTTTCAGCCCCAAGGCATAATTCAACTGGTTTAACCCTATTATTAAAGCAACACCGAGAGTAAATCCGTGCATAACGCTTGAAGGAATAAGGACAATATATCTCTCAAAACGCAGGGCAAAAAACACTAAGATGATAGCTCCGCTTAATATTGCCAACAAAGGAAGCGAGGCGTTACCGTAATTGATAGCAAAAACAGCTAACATCCCCGAAAGTGCTCCCGTGGGCCCGACGATATTATAATTACTGCCTCCGAATATGGCCGCAACAATACCAGCCCAAACGGCTGTAATTATCCCCATTACGGGTGAGGCATTGGCAGCCACCGATAATGATACTGCAAGTGGAATAGAAACCAGTGCTACCGTAAGCCCCGGTTTCCAGTTGTTCTTAACATAAGAAAAAAACTGCATTTTGGGTGCGCTCCTTAATATTTTTCTAACAGACAGCTTTTCTCTGTCAGATTGAGAATGAATAATTCCTGAATCAATAAAATTGAAAAATTTAATTATAATAAATAATCTTAAAACGAAAGACCGTTTCGGTTGAAAAAATCTACCAATGGAACTCTATTGCTGGTAATGAATTTAGCAATACATTTTGAAGGTAGACTAAGTCAAAGCAACAACTTAGGTCTGGTTGGATAGTACTGCAAATGGCCGTGATTATGCCCGTCTCGGTACGATTCGTTTAAGAAAAGGTGGAGATTTGGCGGATACGGATGATATGGGAAGTGAAATAGAAACCAATGGTACAATAAAACCAGATTCCCAGTTGTTTTTATGACTAGAAAAAAACTGCATTTTCGTGCGCTCCTTGGTATTTCATGGCTGGCGAGGGAAAAACCTGCCAGATTGAGAGTAAGCAATTCCTTGATTAATAATATTAAAATATTTAGTTATATTAAACAATCTTTAAAACAAAAATCCACCACGGTAAAAAATTAAACAACTAAATTTCCTGTAGCTGACAATTGGTTTAACAAAATTTCAGAGGCGAACTAAATCGAAACAAGCAGCGATGTCTGGTTGGATTGAACTGCAAATAGTTGTGGTTATCCCCATCATGGATGGGGTATTGGCGGCTTCCGCTATTAACAAAGAAAGTAAAATGGAAATCAGCGATACAATAAGCCCAGATTTCCAATTGTTCTTAACACCAGAAAAAAACCGCATCTTTGGGTACTCCTTCTTAGTAACATGCAGTATATAACTTATATGTGTTTAGACACATACTACACATACTTTACAAAAAAAACGACATCTGAAATTATCAGCTATACAGATGAATGTCAAGAACATTTTATTCTTTAAGAGAACAAGAGCGCAAAGGCAAAGGCAAAGGCAAAAAGGCAAAGGGGTCAAAAAGGCAAAGGGGTCAAATCTTTATAATTGACAAATAATTTGTATCTGCTATAATTCGGTAATGGCAAGACCATTACGAATACAATACGAAGATGCATTATATCATGTAACCTGCCGGGGTAACGAGAGGAAGGCAATATTCAGGGATGACCATGATAAGAATCTGTTTCTTGAGTTATTGAATGATGGGTTGAAAACGTATCATGTCATCCTGTATTGTTACGTCCTCATGGATAATCATTTCCATCTGCTTTTAGAAACACCCCTTGCCAATCTCAGTAAATTTATGAGATGGTTTAACATCACTTACACATCTCATTACAATAGAAGACATAAAAGGACTGGCCATTTGTATCAGGGAAGATACAAGAGTATTCTCGTGGAAAAGAAAAGTTATCTGCATATTGTATCCCGATATATCCATTTAAACCCGGTTAGAACAAAACAAGGAGAAGAACTCCCATTGTCAGAAAAAAGGAAATATTTAAGGAGTTATACGTGGAGCAGCCTTTTGGGCTATATCGACGATACCCGAAGAAATGGCATTATTGATTATGCCAGGATACTTGAATCATATGGAGGAGACAACAAAAAAGGAAGGAGCTTGTATTGGGAAACACTCTGTAATGATTTATCGACAGGTATTGATATAAAAGAAAGGGTTATTGGAGGAAGCATACTGGGGAGTGATGCGTTTATCAATTGGGTAAGAAAGAAATTTTTGCCAGCGAAATCACGTGAGATTCCTGCAGTACAACGGTTAAAAAAATATACCGCAAAAGATGAAATCATTGATGCACTTTGCAAAGAGACGAATAAAAGTTTTGATGAAATAAAAACGGAACGAGGTATAATAAGGCAAATAGCTATGGACTTGTTGTATCGGGTTGGTGGACTAAGCGGAGTTGAGATAGGAGAAATGATGGGGGTGGACTATAGTACAGTGAGCCAGGGGAGAAAACGATTACGAGAAAAACTGAAAAATGACAAACGTATTTCTCAGATCATCAAAAGAGTTGAAGCGGATTTGTGTAGAGTAAAACACTGGCGTAGTGGCTACAGGCTGAGGTTTGTATTCCCCGTTTCTCTCCGTTTCCTCTGAGAGTGTCACACGATCACAACCATACCCTATTTCCAGCATCTTCTCATCAAACCGTACGTGAGGTTTTCCCTCATACGGCTTTCCTGTGCTCTTCACAACAAGGCATATGCACCTATCGGCTTGGATTTGCTTTCGGGTAAACATATCGTATTCGGTAGTCATTGAACAGACCCCATTTTTCGTATATCTCTTCCCTACTCCACTTCCTCCAGCCAAAACCTTTCAGTTTCTTTCTGCGCATGACAAACCTTCGCACCTTCATCTCTCTGTAATTTCTGACTTTGTTGAAGGTACTATTACTATTGCCTATCCTGAAGTAATTCACCCAGCCCCTGATTATTGCATTGACTGTTTGTATCACTTCTTTTAATGGCTTGTTCCAGTTTGCCTTGAGCGCCGCCTTTATCTTCTTGCCGATTTCCTGTCGTTTCTTCTTGCGGGGTGTCTTGCTGACATAGGCCTTGCCTTCACGGTTTCTGACGAGTCTAACGTCAAACCCCAGAAAACTAAAACATCCTCCTTCTTGGAGATTCACTTCCTTCGTCTTCTCCACGTTCATTTGTACCTGCAATGTGTCCAGTTCCTCTTTGAGTCGCTTCTGAACTTTCTGTATTAACCAGTTCTCTCTAGGATGTCCGTGTATCAGTATTACCATGTCATCTGCGCTCCGGATAAATTCAAGATTGTAGTATCCGTTGCGGCGGGTTACTTCCCCTGCCCGCTCCATCATCTCATCCACTTCGTTTAGGTAAAGGTTCGACAGCAACGGCGATATGATCCCGCCCTGCGGCACTCCCTTCTCCCCGTTTGCCTTAAGAATGAGTTTTACCAAGTGCATGATATCATCGTCCTGCACCCGCCGGGCTATCTTTTCCAACAGTATATGATGCCTTATGTTGTCGAAGTATCCGCTCAGGTCTACATCCACCACCCTGGTAAGGCCATGCAGTACCCCTTTCGTCACTCTGTCGATTGCCTGATGTGCGTGTCGTTTGGGACGATAGCCATACGAGCAGTCCTTGAAGTCCGCTTCAAATATCGGTTCCAATAAAAGCTTTAACGCTCCCTGCACTACCCGGTCTTTGACCGTTGGTATCCCAAGCATTCGGGTCTTTCCATTTCCTTTCGGTATTTCGACCTTTCTGTTGGGCAACGGTCTGTATGCCCGGTTAAGAAGTTCCTGCCTTATCCCTTCTAGAAATCCCTCAACCCCCTCTGCCTCGATGTCCTCGAAACTCTTTCCATCGATTCCGGGTGCACCATCGTTGGCCTTTGCCAATCGATAGGCTTCTCTCAGGACTTCTTTCTTGCAGACATGACAGTACAGTCCCCAAAACCTCCATTGCTTCTCGGTCTTCGCCTTCCTGTATATCTTTCTCCTCAGTTCCTGCAGACTTATGGAAGCCTTTGTCATTCTTCCCTGCCTCGCCTCCGTAGAAAGATTTAAGTCACAGCAGAGTCCCTTCGCTCCGGCAAGGTTATGTTTCCTTGTCATCCTCGCTACTACGGACTCATCCGCCACCCTCTTGTCTGTCTGCCCATTTCGCCGTTCGACTTATAGGGCATACCTTCGTTCCTGATATTTCTATCTGGGACAAGGAGGGCTTCCCCAGTTGATACCGCTCCTTTCTATCCGTGTCGTCGCTGATACCCCGCCACCGTTCTTTTCCCCATTAGCCAGTTTAGGTCAGAGAATTCCGCCTTCGCCTAAAATTGACAGGCTCGGCCAGTGGTTCTTGACTTTCACGAGGCTACCTCTACGTTCACGTACGTTACGACCCGGATATTCGCTCACCGGCCTTACGCCGACTTTGTCAATGGGCTTCAGAAGGTAATGTTTCCATCGCCCCCTGCCATCCAAGCTACATGGCTCCGGCTTTTACCATGACGGGACTTTCACCCGCTAGAAAGCAATACCCTTCCCTGGGCACGCCAATTTTTTTCCTTTGACCCCACAATTTTTCTTCCTATTGGGTAGGCTAACTGTAAAGCATGCTGTTGGAGGTTTGGGTTGAGATGCCTTAAGAAAGCGAATGACCTATTGTAATGATAGGTATACCGGTTGCAATATTACCGGCTACGTAAGTGGGCTGATATTTGGCAGGTGCCTTATCACGTGAAAGTCGGATTAATCAGTTGAAAAGAAGGGAACGCAAATGACGATACTTAATAGTATTGGTGCCCCCCTTCGTATTTCTTGTTACTGACAGCCGATTACTAACGTGGAGTGAATTAACATTTTATTCATGGGTTTCTCCACAAGGGAAGCCTTAACTGGCGCTTGAGCCGTATGATGGGAAACTATCACGTACTGGTTCTGAGGGGGGGAATCGGGCAGCAATGCCCGTGACCTACCTGGTGGTAATGCTTTGGCTCTTGTGATAAGAGGTTAGAAAGCGAAGCAAAGGTTGTCCTATTTGTCGATTCTCTCCAATGCAAGCAGGAATCCGTAGATTATAGCCTGAGGTCTTGGAGGACAACCGGGGATATAAACATCGACAGGGACTACGTTGTCAATCCCATTTTTTGTGGCATAACAGTTACTGAAGACACCACCGCTACATGCACATGCACCCAAGGCAATAACCATCTTAGGTTCCGGGGTGCAATGATATGCCTTTATCAGTGCGGTCTCCAGATTCCTTGTTGGGGGGCCGGTCACGAGCAGACAATCTGCGTGGCGCGGTGATGCAACTATATCTATCCCAAATCTCTGTAAATCATGCACAGGGCTATTGTATAAGGCAACAATCTCCCACTCACACCCATTACAAGAGCCGGCATCCACTTCACGAACGTGGAGTGAACGTCTGAAAACGGAAAAAATTCTTTCCCTGAGTTTCATGCCAAGATCTTCAACTGAAGCCGTTTTATCTAAGCCAGCTTTAACCAAAAGATCGTCTTTATTCGTTGCAGCGAGCTCAAAATCATTGGTAATCGTTATAGCCTTATAAGGGCATGACTCCTCACACATCCCGCAAAAGATACATCTGGCGTGAGATAATTCTAAATATCGTTTGCCTTTTTCCTCAACCCACGTGTAAGCGTTTGTTGGACAAACGTCCACACATACATTACATTGCTTGCATTTTTCATTATCTATTTCAATCCTCCCCCGAAAACGGAGTGGGGCAGGTTCTTTTTCTTTTGGATACCGTGAAGTTACAACGCCCGTTTGAAGACTTTTTTGAAATTTTGTAAACATTTTATGTTAGCCCACAAAATACACGAAATGACACTAAAAATTATCTCTTTAACTACGGTACGTCCATTGGCCTTTCATCTGTTAAAATAAATCTCTCGTATTCTAATTTAGGATAATGACCAAAATTAACGAGTATGCCCAACTTTAGTCCGGATGCGTTTAAATAATTAAGAACTTGTGCTTTGTGCTCATCCAGCAAATTGGAAATTGCCTTAATTTCAACAATTATTTTATCGTAACATACAAAATCTGGTTTATACGTCTGCTTCAGTTGCCTATTTCTGTATATGAGTTTTAATTCTTTGCAAGATTCAAACGAAATTCCTTGCTCTTCAAATTCAATTTCCAGGCATTCATGGTAAACATTCTCTAGAAACCCACATCCCATTGCTTTGTAAACATTAAAGCAAGCTCCCATGATGGCATAACTTTCATCAGGATATAAGATCCCAGACATAGTTCAACTTATCCAAAATTTTTCTTTTTCGCGTAATTTCGCGTATTTCGTGGGCCATATTCTTACAAGTCAGTACACGAATAACACAACTCGAAACTCTTATTAATCAGGGGAAAATCAGGCACGATATTCCCGGGAATTGCAAAAGGAATCGCCGGCCAGTTACAGAACGACGGCGACCTTACCTTATACCTGAATAATCTATTATCCGGTGCGGTCATAATCCAACAAATATTCTCTCCCCGTGGAGACTCCACATAACTCAATGCCTGTCTGTTGGGAGGTAATTCCTTAATCTGGACTTTAAGAGGTCCTTCCGGCATCTTCTCAAAACATTGCTCAATAATATAGATTGACTGATAAACCTCATCTACCCTGACCCGTATCCTTGCAAGGACATCTCCCTCATAATGAAAGATCGGAATATCAAAATCGACTTCGTCATAAGCCGCATACGGGTGAATAAGCCTGGTATCGGTAGCAATACCAGAAGCCCTTGCTGCTACGCCAACAACTCCTAATTCCTTAGCAATTTCAGTAGACAGTCTCCCCGTAGTTTCAAGCCTGTCTAACAGAGAGGAAGACGCAAACATAATATTTGTAAGCTCTTTGAAATCTTTTTTGACATCACTGAGCGTACTTAAGATATGCTTTTTTAGATCATCGCAGATATCAAATCGCACACCGCCAATCGCAAGCATACCTCTTAAATACCGGTTGCCGCAAATGGTCTCATTGAGTTGTTGCATACGCTCACGAATCCTGAACCCATGTGAGATCCCTAAAAGGAATGCTGCACCCGCACAGATATTGCCAACATCACCAATATGGTTGTAAAGTCTTTCCAATTCTAAAACAATAGTCCGTATAAATTTTGCACGCGGTGGTATTTCAACACCCGTCACCTTCTCAATAGCCTGGCAATAGCCAGTTGCATGTGAGGCAGCACAAACACCGCAGATACGCTCGGCAAGGAATAACGCCTTTGTGTATGGCATCGTCTCAAACAGCTTCTCTGTACCTTTGTGCGTATAAAACAATTTTGCGTCAAGATAATATATGCTGTCACCGACAGCGCTAAACCTGAAGTGTCCCGGTTCAATAATGCCTGCATGGATGGGCCCCACGGGAATTTCAAAAACACCTTCGCCTTCTACTTTAAAAAATGGCAGTTTGGATTCCTGAAGGGGCACACGGGTATTTACATCAAAATCCTTCCTTAAAGGATATGTTTTTTCCGGCATATTGCCATGAAGTACAAGCGTGCCGGGATCAGGATGTCCAACGGGTTCAAGCCCGAACATATCCTTAATCTCACGCTCATACCAGTGTGCAGCAGGAATTTTTGTGGTAACCGATGGGAATTCCGGATGGTCTTCACTCACGGGTATATGAACAATCAAAAATATATCTGCACGAGGCATAGAAAATACGTAGTAAATTCTGAAATTCCCATTCAGGCTTCTTTCATCGTTACCTACCATTGACGAAAGACTCGCATGAAGAGTTCCCCGTATATAGACACACACATCCAAAAGATGTTCTTTTTTCGTAGAAATATATATTTCGTTTTCCAGGAAACTTTTCGTAATGATGACCGTGTCTTTGAACCGATTGGTCAATTCGTCAATATAAAGTTGCCTGTGGTTTTCCATTATGCATTCCTTATAATATCAGAAATTTGACTGAGTATTACCCGCATGATGGGCGGCACGTAGAAACTAATAATCAGCACAAAGACCAATAAAAAGCACATGGCAGCGATGGTAAACTTGCTCACCTCCCCCTGGACAATGGTTTCTGTGGGTTCGCTAAAAATCATTTTGAATATATTATTTATGTAACCGATAAAAATAAGCACGAGAAATACAATAAGCAATGATGTAAATATAAGAACAAATGCACTCCCGCTTGAAAAGGCATCGGCCAGAACGATAAATTCACTGACAAATATATTAAACGGTGGGATACCCGTAATGGCAAAGACAGCGATAATCAAAATTACTCCGGTAACGGGCATTGTTCTGATAATTCCTTTTATCGATTCCATTTCCCTTGTTTTATATTTTAAGAATAAATTACCCCCGCAAAAAAACAGGAGTGATTTTGCTACTGCGTGGTTGAAAGTATGGAGCTCTGCGCCATAAATACTATAGATACCTCCAAAACCCAAACCGAGCGCAATAAAACCGATGTGTTCAATACTACTAAAGGCGAATAATCGCTTATAGTCCCTTTGTACAAGGATAAAAGGTATGGAAACAATGACAGAGATGAGCCCAAACGCCATCAAAAGGGTACACGAATAATTTGGGCCAAGGCATTTTGACGAAATAATATGGAAACGAATGATACCGTACAAGGAACAATTTAATAACACACCGGAAAATAAGGCGCTAATGGGCGATGGCGCCTGACTATGGGCATCGGGCAACCACGTATGCATAGGCGCAAGCCCTGCCTTCGTACCATACCCAATAATAATAAAGAGAAAGGCAAGTTTCATCAGATGCGGTTCAAACCTATCTGCCACAGCAAGCAGGTCCGTCCAATTCAGCGCGTGCCCAATTTCGCCAATGACATCTTTTGATGAATGATAGGTAAGAATAACGCCAAATAACGCCAGGGTAATCCCCACGGTACAGATGATGATATATTTCCATGCCGCTTCCTGGTGAGGCTTTTTATTATAAAAACCCACCAGGAATGTAGTAGATAAGGTTGTGGCTTCAATTGCCACCCACATAATACCCAGGTTGTTGGTCACACAAACCGCCAACATGGTAAAAATAAAAATATGGAAAAGAAAGTAATACCACCGCAACCTCTTTTCAGGAAACTCCGCCTCATGGAGTTCTGCATCCATATAGCCAATCGAATATAAGGCAGCGGCGAAACCAACAACACTGACAATCTGCGCAGTGAGTAAGCTAAGGGCGTCTCCATAGAAAAAGCCATTGAGTTCATTTAATGAATGATTAAGGTAAATAGTATAACTAAGATATATATTATAGAGCAAAAGAATGAAGCTGCCGGCGACACTTATATACTTAGATATATTGTGTTTTTTTATAAAAACACAGGCGATAGCGGTTATCAGCGGTATAATGAGAAAAATTGATATGAGCATGCTATTCCCTGAGTTCTCTTAGAAAGCCGACATCACTGGTTTCAAACGTTTCTTTAATCCTGTACACATAGATGCCCATAATGATCACGCTCACCAGGATATCAAAAAAAACGCCCAACTCTACGATGAGAGGCATACCGTATGATGTGGATAAGGCAGCGAAGAAAAGACCATCTTCCATTGCTAAAAGACCAAGTATCTGGGTAATTGTTTTTTTCCTGGTAATCATGGTAAAAAATCCCACAAGGGTAATGGCTATCGAAATGGGTAGGCAATGCCTCATTAAGGTGCTTTCAAACTGAATAATAGGTTCTGTCGCATAATATGCAATAAGGATAACGCCGCATGAACACAGCAACGACAAGGTAAAACTAAGAAAGGATTCTACCTCTTTTTTAATCCCGACTTTTTTTATGATGTAAAAAAGGAACCATGGGATGATAACTACCTTAATCACTAGGGTAATGCCCGTTGTAATAAAAATATGGTAAATACCAGAAAAATATGCAATGAGTCCGCTCGCGCACGCCAGGATAAAGGATCTGATAGCATACGCCCATACGCAGGTAGTCAATCGGCTTGTCCCAATATGTAAAACTGTTGCCATGAGCATCATGACCGCCAGGACATCGATAATTTGAGAATTTACTATAACGTGTTGTTTCATAGCAAATCAACCCACAACATAATGAGTAATAATCGCAAGCACCGCCAAAATAAATGAAGTCCCTAACAGGTTTGGTATACGGAATAATCGCGCCTTCGCGAAAGAAGATTCAACAATGGCAATAAGAAGCGCAAAAAATCCAATCTTGACCACATATAATGCAAAAGAAATAATCAATCCTGGGAATGTAAGACCAGAAGCAACACCCCACGGCAAAAAGGTATTTACAAGGATCGTTAACAATATGAGCAATTTCATGCAGGATGCCCATTCGATCAAAGCAAGATACCGTCCAGAAAATTCAAGTATCATTCCCTCGTGAATCATCGTCAATTCTAAATGGGTAAATGGATTATCAACGGGAATCCTCCCTGCTTCCGCAATAATTACAATGGCAAGGGCGGCGAGGGATAAGAAGAGCGAGGGACTCAGTAATTTGTAACTCAGCATGGCCTGGGTAATACTGCTTAAATTGGTAGAACCATTAATAATAGCAACGGTAAAAACAGAAAGCATCATGGCAGGTTCAGCCATAGAAGAGATTGTCATCTCACGACTCCCCCCCATACCCCCAAACGCACTGCCGGTATCAAGGGAAGAAAGTGCGAGAAAAAATCTTCCCAATGCAAAAAGGTAGATAACAAGAATGACATCGCCCGTAAAATTTGCAGGAACGGTTGAAGAAAGAACGGGAACCAGGAGCGCAATAATCAGAATAGATATAAAGGTCACATATGGGGTGGCCATGAAGATCCATGACGCCGTTTCTGATACCACAGCATCTTTCCGAAAAAGCTTCGTGAGGTTGTAATACGGCTGAAATAAGCTCGGGCCTCTCCGGCACTGAAAACGGGCCTCTATTTTATTAATAAATCCTTTGACAAGGGGAGACAATCCTACAATAACAACAATCTGGAGAATGGGAAGTATAATAAGCTGAATCAAGGCAGATATCCTACCATCTAATAACCAACATCGAGATTAATAAGGTGATAAAAATATAGACAAGATAGATATGAACGCTCCCGGTATGTATCCATCTTACCTTATTTGATATGCTTAAAACATATTTTGAAAGGGGGGCATAGAAATATTTTTCAAATATGGGCGTTATCTCAGAAATATACATTATAGACTTTACAAAATACTTAGGTACAGAGTACGTAGTCTTTATCTCAAGGCGAGGTCTATATAAGTTACTGAAAATAATCCTGAACGGTTTAGAAAAAGCCGTTGCCGTGTACCCAAATCTTGGTTCCGGAGATATTCCACACGTCCAGGTCTCATACATCTTCTTTGTAAAACCTGGATTTATTAAAGTCATTGCCCCAACGGTAACTGCTAAAAGCATTAAGCCAAAAACAGTGGCGCTTTTTGGCGATATCTCAGAAAAATTGGTCTGGAGGGTCTTCATCTGCAACCAATCATATGAAGTAATTGCCTTCGCAATATTCACGCCTAACAATTCGGTATTGACATGATTAATGGTCATCATAATTTTTGCAGGAAAAAGCCCCAGAAATACACATAGCCCGGCCAGAAGTCCCATACTTACATACATAATAACAGGGACTTCCCTGGCATGTCGTGCATGTTCAGAACGCGGCAAAGCAAGGAATGAAATCCCAAATGCCTTAACAAAACAGGTGGCAACCAGCGCCCCCGTCAAGGCGACAGCAGCGCCACAAATAGCAGTTAGTACCTTTACGATTACCGATGGTATGTTAAAGCCATTTAACAATGATTGAAAAACAAGCCACTCGCTCATGAACCCATTGAGGGGAGGAATTGCTGAAATAGCTAAGGCACCTACCAGGAATAAAGGAGCTGTTATCTGTAATCGTTTGATCAAACCGCCAAGTTGTTCTATATTCCTCGTATGTGTTGAGTAATAGATATTCCCGGCGCAACCAAAAAGTAACGACTTAAATACCGCATGATTCAACATGTGGTAGAGACCTGCAACCATTGCAAGAGATGATAATGCCATGAGATTATATGATTTAAAGATCATTGACAACCCAATACCAATAAGGATGATACCGATATTTTCAACACTACTATATGCAAGTAAAGTCTTAATATCTTTCTCCATAAGAGCATACAGGATACCTAATACCGCCGATGAAGCGCCGATAATGAGAATAATAATCCCCCACCAGGGAGGACATGGTGTAAGGAATTCAAAGTAGAACCGGATAAAACCATAGATGGCTGTTTTAATCATCACGCCTGACATGACCATAGACACATTGCTGGGCGCTGCGGGGTGCGCCAAAGGGAGCCAGAGATGCAAGGGGAAAATACCGGCTTTGATACCAAAACCAATGAGCACCAGGAAAAAAACAATATTTTTGCATATAGCCGGCATAACGTCTCCGGCATATCTGAAACTGTCAAAGTCAAACGTCCATGTCTTTACATACGAAAACATAATGAAAAAGGCAACGGAGATAAATACTGCACAAATATAAGACATGAAGAGATAGACAAAACCGGCCTTTCTATGAAAGGGATTTTCGTATTCAAAAATGACAAGGAAAAACGAAACCAGCGTCATAAGCTCCCATACGATCATAAATACCAAGGCATTATTTGCAGTTACCACAAGGACCATGGCCAAAAGAAAGACGTTGAAATGAAAACCCAAAAACCGCGTGTCCCGCTTATTGACGTATAACTTTGTATATCCAAGAGAATAGATGGAAGCTATAAAACTAATAACAGATATGGCAAGGATAAAAATTGCAGAGAGCGAATCTATTAAAAAACTATATTTAATAATGGCGTGGTATAAAAGAAAATTGAACCGTACGGCAGAGTGGTTGAATAATACCGATGTGGCTATCGCAATGTTAACACAGGAAGCAATGGCCGCCAAAATAAGCGATAGGTAATTTCCCAGCATTTGCCATCTATAGAAACATAAGGCAAACAGCGAACCGAGCGCAAACAGAATGATAGATAGAACAAATAGATGCTCAATCATAGTGTGCATTATCCAAGGTTTTCACAAATAGATGAATGTCTCATCGCAACAGTTTAGTTTTGAAAAATTCCAATAATACTGTGGTTTTCATGTACGATAGTGGCAATTCATGAATTGCTACTACATACTGCCGTAAAAGCATTTTTTAACTACAGGTGTTTTTTCAAAAACTAATCTGTCACATTTTATCTAATAATAATTAAAAATCAATTAGTTAAGTCTAAAGCTGTCAGCGAGCTATTCTTTAACTGCCAACCTTTTTAAAGATTTTTCAGAGATAATAAAATTTCTCCCGCATCTATACATCTACAGATGGGACATCTTTCTTTTGAAATAAGAGACCCGCTCTCTTTAAGCAGCATAAATGCCTCTTTAAAAGAACGAGATGTTATTTGCCAATTGCCTCCATATTCTTTTAGATTCCCACAAGAACAATATACTACTGGCTCAAACATGAGCATTCACCTCAAATTTTATGTATGAAGTAATATAAAGTTGACTTTTTAATAATACACCCTGAAAAACTCGAGATATTACTCCTTTATATACTGAAATAATTTTAGAATTCAAGTCATTTTTGAAGAGTTAAATATTTTACTATATTATTTATGAAGAAAAGAGTGTAATTCCACCTGATTAATACTACTCAATATGGCATAGCAGCAGGAAATAACACTACAAATGAATATTAGCACGAAACAACTCAAAATACTTCCGACCTGTCCGGAATGGAGGTAATGTTTCTGGATACGCAAAAAAACCTTGCATTTACTAAAAACTTTCCCTAAGATTTATAAACGTTCTGATACCCTGATTTATGGAAAGAATCCGCATTCGTGACACGTAATGATCAGTATAAAACGCATTGGTACCTGTTGATGAAGCGAGTAATCTTTGTCTGTCTAATCTTTTTGATAGCCGTTTCATGTGCCACAACGCAGAAACCGACGAAGGACGAAGTCGACGCAAAACCTTCTGAGACTGAAAAAGATGTAGTTGTATCTGAATTCATTTTAGGTGTGGGTGACGAGGTGGAGTTGACGGTATACAGACATGATGACCTTAATAAAAAAGTACGCATTCCCCCGGATGGAATAAACACATTTCCTCTCATTGGCGAAATTCACACAAAGGGTACGAGCATACACCAGCTTCGGAAGACAATTAAAGAGTCCCTTTCCGTTTACCTTGTAGATCCCCTGGTAAGTTTAGAAATTACGTCATTTAAGGGCCAGAAGATTTTCGTTTTGGGAGAAGTTCACAGCCCCGGGGTATATCAGATTGATACACCAACAACCATAATTGAAGCAATCGCAAAGGCAGGTGGATACACCCTTGATGGAAAGTATAGCAGTGTCGTACTAATCAGAGGCGGGCCTGAAAAACCTGATTTGAAGAGGCTTGATTTAAAAAAGACCTTCGCACAGGGAGATTTATCCCAAAATGTCTTCTTAAAAAGTGGGGATGTCGTGTATGTCCCGCGGACATTTATCTCTGATGTTGATCGATTCTTCAAGCACTTTGAGAATATTGTCCGACCTCTTGCATGGACTGAACAAGGCATCCTTTTGGGCGACCGCATAGACGAAGAGGTTTTTCATGGAAGAATAGACGTCTCACGGACACCTATCGTAATCTCACCACCTTAGTATCTTCCATATTAAAAACTCTTTTAGTCGTGAGAAATATACTATGCAAACATTTCGACTCATTGCATTGACCCCCCCCTGCCTGCCAGACTCATCCATCGCAATTGCCGCCAGCAGGGCCGGAGAAATTGGGATAATAGACCTTGAATACACGAACAACGATCAAGAAGCACTGAATACCATTTCAAAGCTGACCCGGTATGCCAAAAAGGGTTGTGGTATTAAACTCTACAGTGGAGATGACCCTTTTGTAACCAGTATAATATCCAAACTTCCCGGGCAGGTTGATATTGCCATTCTGACCAGTGATAATCCTGAATTACTCAATAAACAGGTACAACTCCTCAAGCTCAAAAATATTACTGTCCTCCTGGAAGTAACCTCCCTTGATCAGGCACGCCTTGGAAATGCTGTAGGAGTAAATGGGTTCATTGCCAAGGGAAACGAGGCCGGGGGGTGGGTTGGGGAAGAAACAAGTTTCATACTCCTTCAGCAATTATTGAAGAATATGTCATTGCCTGTCTGGGTCCAGGGAGGCATCGGACCGCACACGGCAGCGGCTTGCTATGCTGCGGGAGCCGCAGGTGTGGTTTTGGATATACAGCTTGCATTAACCCGCGAGTCCCCCCTCCCGGAAACAGTTAAAACTGTCATAGCTCATATGGACGGTAGCGAAACAATCTGCATGGGAAATGAGACAGGCGGGGTCTGCCGGGTTTACTCCCGTTCGGGACTACCCGTCCTCCAGGATTTATCCGGGATAGTAAATATCCTTGCTACAGACACTCGTCCCGGATCAGAAGTTCTTGCTGTTTTGCGCCCGGAGATCAAGAAACGAGCAGGGTGGGGTGATCCGGGGCAACACATCTGGCTTCTCGGTCAGGACGCAGCCTTCGCCGTATCACTTGCCCAACGATTCCATACCGTGGGAGGGGTATTGGATGGATTCCGACAGACAATTGCCGCGCATATCAGGACCGCAAAGACACTCCGTCCCCTTGACGAGGGATCTCCGCTGGCCCGCTCCCATGGCACGCGCCACCCGATTGTCCAGGGCCCAATGGCCAGGATTTCTGACACACCCGCATTCGCTGCCCGTGTGGCAGAAGAAGGGGCATTGCCTTTCCTTGCTATCTCCATGCTGGATGCACAGGAGATTAAGGATATGCTCAAAGAAACGAAAAGGCTGCTTGGTAACAAACCCTGGGGAGTAGGTATACTGGGATTCATATCACCGGACCTCCTTCAGAGACAATTGGATGTCATCAGAACGTACAAACCACCTTTTGCGATCATTGCCGGAGGAAGGCCTGACCAGTCCCATGCCCTCGAAAAGGAGGGTATTCATGCTTACCTGCATGTCCCATCACCCGGGTTACTCAGGATGTTCATTGAAAACGGGGTACGCCGTTTCATCTTTGAAGGGCGCGAGTGCGGCGGCCATGTGGGACCACGGTCAAGCTTTGTATTGTGGAATCCAATGATCGACATACTTATAGAGTCATTACACGAAAAAGATATGGCGAACTGCCACGTCCTCTTTGCGGGGGGTATTCATGATTCACTTTCCGCTTCCATGGTAGCAACTATGGCAGCCCCTTTGGCCGAACGAGGAGGAAAGATCGGTGTTCTCCTTGGTACAGCCTACCTATTTACTGAGGAAGCGGTGGCTACCGGAGCCATTGTCAAGTCCTTCCAGGAGGAGGCAATCCGGTGCACCAAAACCACTCTCATGGAGAGCGGACCGGGCCACGCCACCCGCTGCGTCGATACACCCTATACCAAGATATTCGCTCAGGAAAAGTTACGCCTGTCTGCTGAGGGGGCATCAGTTGAAAAAATCCGCAATACCCTCGAAGAACTCAATCTCGGCCGGTTGCGGGCCGCCTCTAAAGGTGTTATCCGTAATCAACGATCAGGACAGGATGGAGGGGTATCGAAATATATCATGTTAAGCGCGGAGGAACAGCATAATCAGGGCATGTATATGATCGGTCAGCTTGCAGCACTCCGCGATCGCACCTGCACGGTTAAAGAGATTCATCACGAGGTCTCGGTCAAAAGTTCTGAACGACTGGCAGAGTTGGCAGAGTTTCAGCCCCCCCGGGCTTTGACCCACCGAAAGGCAAAACCCAGCGACGTTGCGATTATCGGCATGGCATGCATATTACCAAAAGCGGGTAGCTTAACAACCTATTGGGAAAATATCCTGAATAAGGTTGATGCAATTACCGAAGTTCCAAAGGACCGATGGGATTGGCAACTCTACTTCGATCCCGATCGTAATGTCCGTGATAAGGTCTATTCCAAATGGGGCGGATTCATCGACCCTGTTCCGTTTAATCCGACCAAATATGGGATGCCACCCAATACCCTGTCCTCCATAGAACCGCTTCAATTACTTACGCTCGAAGTGGTTCAAAAAGCAATCGAAGACGCAGGATATGCAAATCGTCCGTTTCATCGGGAAAGGACATCGGTAATTCTCGGCTCAAGCGGTGGTCTCTCTGATCTGGGACAACAGTACTCTTTTCGCTCCAATTTACCCATGTTCATGAAAAACATCCCACCGGAAGCCCTGTCCAAACTTCCGGAATGGACAGAAGACTCCTTTGCAGGTATCCTCCTCAATGTAACTGCTGGCCGGGTAGCTAACCGTTTTGACTTTGGCGGAGTTAACTACACGGTAGATGCGGCATGTGCCTCCTCTCTGGCAGCAGTGTATTTGGCACTCAGGGAGCTTGAAAATGAAACCAGCGACATGGTGATTGTGGGCGGGACTGATACGCTGCAAAACCCCTTTTCTTATCTCTGCTTCAGCAAGACCCAGGCGCTCTCACCGCGCGGACGATGCCGGACCTTCGATGAAGGTGCCGATGGCATTGTAATCAGCGAAGGAATTGCCATCCTCGTCTTAAAGCGCTTATCCGACGCTGAACGGGACGGGGATCGAATCTATGCAGTGATCAAAGCCGTTTCGGGTTCCAGTGACGGGCGTGACAAGGGATTAACAGCCCCACGCCCTGAGGGGCAGGCATTAGCATTGAGGCGGGCATACGAAAAGGCCGGTTTTTCTCCGGCAACCGTCGGCCTGATCGAAGCACATGGCACAGGAACTGTAGCTGGTGACCGTGCGGAGATTGAAACACTCAAAGGAATATTTGAAGCCGCCGGTGCAGCCCGTCAGAGTTGCGCTATCGGGTCGGTCAAATCAATGATCGGACATACAAAATCTACGGCAGGAGTAGCCAGCCTGATTAAGGTTGCATTATCGCTCTATCACAAGGTACTCCCTCCAACCCTAGGGGTTGAACGGCCTAATCAGATTTTGACAGGAAGCCCTTTCTATGTAAATACCGCAGCACGTCCCTGGATCAGTGGAATTACAGATCAGCCACGCAGGGCTGGTGTCAGCGCCTTCGGCTTTGGAGGTACAAACTTCCATGCCGCAATTGAGGAGTATACCGGGAACTTTTTACCCTCATCCCATGATTCTGTTTCCCATTGTTGGCCGGGCGAACTCTTCCTTTTGACAGGGCATTCCCGCAAAGAACTGATCGAAGCCATAGACAAGTTAAATCATGCATTATTGCATAGCGCCAGGCCGGCATTGCACGATCTTGCCTATACTTTGTGGAAGCACTCCAAGAAAGATCACTGCGAACTTAAGCTCGCGATTATAGCCAGCTCACTGGATGATTTGCAGCAGAAATTAACCTCTGCCGGAGAAAATTTAAAGAATCCGGGATGTGGTCAAATCCAGGATCCAAAAGGAATCTATTTTACCGAAGAACCCATTGGCAGAGATAGCAAGGTTGCGTTCCTGTTTCCCGGCCAGGGCTCCCAGTACCCCGACATGCTTCTTGATCTGGCAATTCTGTTCCCTGAAGTGCGGAAGCGGTTTGAACTGGCTGACCATACTCTGGCCGACCGGTTCCCCCGTCCATTCAGCACCTTTATCTTTCCACCACCCTGCTTCAATCAGGAGGAAGAACAAACCTGTCAGCGGGATCTTACAAAGACCAACATCGCCCAGCCAGCCCTCGGTGCTGCAGATATGGGCTTATTCCACCTGCTGCAAACCTTTGGGATCAAGCCGAACATGGTCGCCGGGCACAGCTACGGTGAGTATGTTGCATTATGTACTGCCGGGGTTTTCAGTGAAGAGGTATTGTACACCCTCTCTGAGGCAAGGGGACGATTCATCACGGAAATGGCAGGACAAGACCTCGGAACGATGGTTGCCGTAGATGCAGAGCATGGGAAAGTCAAAGAGATCATATCGTCAGTTGAGGGTGTATGGGTTGCCAATCTTAACGCCCCGAAACAAACGATCATTTCCGGAACAAGACCAGGCATAGAAGAGGCTGTGAAACGTCTTGAAGCGCAGGGAATACGGACCCGTTCCATACCCGTTTCCTGTGCATTTCATTCGCCGCTGATGGCTCCGGCACGGGATCGACTGGCAGAGTTCCTCTCAACCATTGAAGTCGCTACTCCTAAGCTGGATGTCTTTTCCAACACCACATCAGAACCTTATCCTCAGCGCCCAGAGGACATTACCTCCCTTCTGAGTAAACATCTGGTACAACCGGTAGAGTTTGCAGGTGAAATCTGGGCAATGTACCGTGCCGGTGCCCGTATCTTTATTGAAGTTGGACCGCGCAATGTGCTCACGGGGCTGACGCATCAAATTCTTGATGGACAATCCTATCTAGCCGTGGCATTAAATGTACCTGGTCGGTCAGGCATCATTCAGCTTCTACACGCATTAGGTCAACTAGTGGTTCACGGAGTGCATCTCCAGCTCGATCGCCTCTACCAGGGGAGGGAGGTACGTCAGCTCAAACTCGACGCACTCGTCGAAGATACAAGGGAACAGCCGCTCCCACTAACAACCTTGCTGGTTGATGGCAGCCGGGTTCGTCCCCTTCGTGAGAAGACACAAGCAAGGCATGGACAAACCGCAGGGACATATAGCAATACGTCCGTACAGTCAATACCACCCGGTAATAGTGAAATTCCTACTTCAAACGGAGAAGACAGAAACGTCATTCTCCAGTTCCAGAAACTGATGAACCGGTTCCTGGAGGTACAACAGCAGGTTATGCTTGCTTATCTCCGGAGCTCATATGGTGGGCAGATTCCAGAATCCGAAATTTCAGCCTTATTCAAACTCATGGACAATATGTCTCCTCAGGCACGAACATCCCCGCCTTCTCAATCGGTGGAACATTCATCGTTGTTGCCTGAGAAACCTGAACCCATTCCTGGTCAGGAACAGAAACCCTCTTTTGACAGAGAGCAACTGACAACACAACTCCTTCAGATTGTGAGCGAGCGTACCGGCTATCCGCCGGAAATGCTCGGCCTGGATCTCAATATCGAAGCCGATCTGGGCATTGATTCCATCAAACGGGTCGAGATCCTCGGCGCCCTCCAGCATGCCTACCTCTCCAATTATGGAGAGACACAGATGGCAATGGAGGAATTGACGAAAATCAAGACTTTACACGGTATCATTGATTATATCAGTAGCGCCTTTCAATCCCAACCAGGAGATCAGTCAGATAAACCAACTCCTGATCAACAAGCGGCTGTTGCCGCCAGGCTCTCTTTTGTACAGGAACAGAAACCCTCTTTTGACAGAGAGCAACTGACAACACAACTCCTTCAGATTGTGAGCGAGCGTACCGGCTATCCGCAGGAAATGCTCGGCCTGGATCTCAATATCGAAGCCGATCTGGGCATTGATTCCATCAAACGGGTCGAGATCCTCGGCGCCCTCCAGCGTGCCTACCTCTCCAATTATGGAGAGACACAGATGGCAATGGAGGAATTGACGAAAATCAAGACCTTGCGCAGTATTATTGATGCAATCAATAATGCCTTTCAGTCTCCACCTGATTTGAAAACAGATACGGCAACTCTTCAACGTCAGGAAGTTGCACATACTCAAACCTCTTCCGAAGCAAGTACTGATACTGCCGAAGTCTACCGCTGTCTCCTGACGACAGCCAATGCCCCATTAAGGAATCTGCCATTGAAATTAACTCCGGATTCAGTCTTCATCATTACTGACGATGAGCAGGGGATTGCCAGTATACTGTCAGATAAACTCAGAAATCTCGGGGGGGTTGTTATTCTCGTTCGAATGGGTAATAAAACCGCAGAAGCAGAAACAAATCTTTACACGACAGACTTGACGGACCCAACAGGAGTAGCCGACCTCGTGGCCATTGTTCGGAAGAAGCACGGTACAATTACCGGTATCATTCACCTCCTCCCCTTGAAGAAGGGAATGTCCTTTGAAGAAATGGATATGAAAGGATGGAGGAATTGTCTTTCTCTGGAAGCCAAGAGTCTCTTCTATCTTGCCAGGGCAGCAGGCACAGACCTCAAGCGGGCTGCTGAAGCGGGAGGTAGCTGGCTGATAGCGACAACCGGCATGGGCTGTGCATTCAATAACAATACGAAGGAGTTTGTACCTTTTTCCCCGGGCCAGGGTGGAATTGCCGGATTGATCAAGACATTAACCTTAGAGTGGCCACGTGTCTGTTGCAAGGTAATTCATTTAGGCAAAGAAAAACAGAATCCAGCCATAGCAGATAATCTGCTCTGTGAGATGACCGGTAATAGCAAACAGGCCGAAGTTGTCTACAGGGATTCGCATCGATTCATTCTTAAGCCCAGGAAGGTTCTCCTGGATCAGAACGTCCCGGACAATCTGACCATTGATTCAAAATGTGTCATACTTATTACCGGTGGTGCCAGAGGCATCACGGCTGAGGTGGCTTGCGAACTGGCAAAGCGCTACCGGCCTACCCTCATACTGGTTGGACGTGCCCCTTTGCCTGTATCTCATGAGTCCTCTGAAACCGCAGAACTCATCTCGCCGCAAGAACTCAGGTCGGCGCTAATCAACCGGATGAACCAGCAGGGACAACTGGTCACTCCTGCCCAGGTTGAAGCTTCATATTCTCATCTGATACAGGAGAGAGAAATGCGGAATAACCTGTCGGTGATGCAGCAGGCCGGGGCAACCGTGCGGTACTATCAGGCAGATGTTGCCGATGAGCATATCTTCAGTAACCTCATCGATGAAGTCTATCGTTCCTATGGCAGGCTGGATGGCGTCATTCACGGCGCCGGAGTTATCGAAGACAAGTTGCTTGAAGATAAGACTCCTGATTCTTTTGATCGGGTCTTTCATACAAAAGCCGATAGCGCCTTCATCCTCAGCCGCAAACTTCGACCCGATTCGCTCAAGTTCCTGGTTTTTTTCTCTTCAGTGGTCGGGTGTTTCGGCAACCGTGGTCAGAGCGATTATGCTGCCGCAAATGAAGTGCTGAATAAACTGGCGGCTTACCTGGACAACCGATGGCCGGCGCGGGTTGTGGCGATCAATTGGGGTCCGTGGGATAAGACAGGGATGGTTTCAGCGGAAACGAAAAGACAGTTTGCTGAGCGCGGTGTTCAACTCGTTTCACCCAGAACAGGCCGGCGATTGTTCGATGAGGAACTCCGATTGGGCAGGAAGGGAGAAACCGAGGTTGTTATTGGAAACGGGCCATGGTCTGATTTTGAGGTCGAACAAATGACCTCTCCTCCAGATACACTTCCCCTCCTTAATGGTGCACCACTGCGGCTGGAAAGTGATGGTACTGTTGAGTTTGTCCGGGCACTGGATCCGGCATTTGATTTATACTTGCAGGACCACCGGCTTGATGGAAAGCCTGTGCTGCCAATGACTATGGCAATGGAGTTGATGGCAGAGGTCGCTCAAAAAGGATGGCCAGAGTGGGAGATTGCGGGTATTCAATCCCTTGCTCTCATTCGGGGGATTGTTATGGGTAATGGCACCCGTGATATCCGTATCGTAGCTCAACCACAGTCTCATTCTTCCCATGAAAATCTGACTCGCGAGATAAAAATGGAAATTTACGAATTGAATAAGCCGGGTCATCCCTGTTACCGTGCAATAGTACAGTTAGGGAAGCGGCTTCCATCGCCCCCACTGTACGATTCCGGGGTACTCTGCGGGCTTCGTCCGTTTCCCATAACAGTAGATGACATTTACCGGCGCTGGCTGTTTCATGGTCCTTGTTTTCAAGGCATATCAACGATTGAAGGAATCAATCACCAGGGGATATGTGCCTTCCTTCTTCCATCGTCACCAGACCAATGCCTTAATCAGGATACCGGCAGCCGGTGGTTGATCGATCCGGTACTCCTTGACTGTAGCTTACAGCTCGCTATCCTGTGGGAGCGTTTCCATTACGATATGACACCGCTTCCTACCGGTTTTAAATCTTACCGCCGTTTTGGTTCTCCTTCTGATTCACCGGTTCGTTGTTCTCTGGAGGCATACCCCCGCCATGGCGGGCATATTCTTTCAGTGAATATTTACTTCCTCGATACTGCCGGCCGGATGCTGGCTTTCATGGAGGGGGTAGAAGCTTCGTGCAGCAAAGCACTGAACCGGCTCGCCGGTGTTGCCGCACCAGCCAGAGGAAACAACGAATGAGTCTTCTTCACCACTGGGATACAGAGGTCTTTATCCTTCAGGGAGAGTCCCGTCATGATCTGACGAAAGCGGCCGGCCGGCTCTGCCGGTTTATTTCAAATAATCCCGCACTTGAACTTAAGGATCTGGCTTTCACTCTGAACTGCCCTTTGCAGGAATCCGGATGTCGCCTTGCGATCGTTGCAAATTCCCTGCAGGATTTAGAAAAAAAACTTGACCATAGCCTTAAACAATTGGCGAATCCCCGCTGCAACAGAATTAAGGACAAAAGCGGAATATTTTTTTTTGAAGAACCTTTAAGCCGGGAGGGCACCCTTGCCTTTCTTTTCCCGGGGGAGGGATCGCAATATGTCAATATGCTAGCCGATCTATACCATCATTTTCAGGATGTTAGAGATTGCTTCGACCGAATCGACCGGGCATTTCTTAACAACAAGAGGGATATTCTGCCCAGTCAGATAGTATTTCCCTTACCCCATGCTCACTCCTCGGGGATTAATTCCTCTGAGCAAATTCTCTGGCAAATGGACTTTGCTGTGGCAGCGGTTTTTATTGTTAACCAGGCACTGTTTACCATACTTGATCATTTGGAAATCCGACCCGATGCAATGGTTGGTCACAGCAGCGGAGAGTTCGTAGCACTGATGGCTTCAGGCGCAGTGAATATCCAAAGTGAGGAACAGGTTATTCAACTCGCCCTTGATTTATTACGCATACATGAATCCTTAGGAAAACAAATCCCCGAAGCAAGACTCCTGGCAGTAGGTGCTGCAAATCCCTCTGTGGTGAATTCAGTGGTAGCTGAAAGTGGAGGGTTGCTCCATATGGCTATGGATAATTGCCCGCATCAGGTAGTTCTCTGCGGTTCCGAAGCAACAATAGCCAGCGTAACGAATCGGCTACAATCTCAGGGGGCCATATGTAACCTGTTACCGTTTCATCGCGCCTATCATACCCCTTCATTCAAGCCAGTCTGTGACCAGTTTTTTCCTTTCTTCCAGACACTCAAAATTGTCTCCCCCCGCATCCCTGTTTACTCCTGTGCGACAGCACAATCGCATCAGGATGATCCGGAGGAAATTCGGCGGCTTGCAGTTGAACAGTGGTGCCGGCCGGTACGTTTTCATGAGACAATAAATGCAATGTACGCTGACGGGGTACGAATATTTGTCGAGGTAGGCCCCAGGGGAAATCTGACCAGTTTTGTTGATGATATCCTGCAAAATCGTCGCTACATAGCTGTACCGTCGAATGTCTCACAGCGTTCAGGTATAACACAGATCAATTATATGATTGGTTTGCTGGCTACTCATGGTGTCCGTATGCGTCTTGATTATCTCTACGCACACCGTGTACCAAAAAGATTATCGCTTTTTGAAACGCAATCCCCATACAAGAGAGATACACCGGATCAAGCATCTCTGCCTTTACCCGTAACAAACAACAAACCTTCTGTTCAAACAACGCAGAAGAATGACCTTCAATCACAGCATGGTACCCGATCCAAGGCCATGCTGGATTACCTGCAAACAATGGAACGGTTCCTGACCGCACAGCAGGAAATCATGAGTGCATTCCTGGCCAGACAAGACAAGACCCCAGATGATACCATGATCAGCGTCCCATGGCCTCAGCTCGTCTCCCATTTACCACCCTCATTGGGGTTCCAGTGCTGCCGTGTCTCTGAAACAGGAGATGAGAGACTGCTTCACCCATTGATTCCCGGCATTCTCAGCCACCGGGAACTGGAGGTTTGGCTTCGTCTTTCTGGGCCGGAAAAACGCCGTAAGGAATGGCTGCTTGGCAGACTGGCTGCAAAGGATGCAGTGCGTCTCTTCCTGAAAGATCAGTACCAGCTGAAAGCAAATCCGGCAGACATAGAAATTACCACGGACAGGCATGGACGGCCCCTTGCTGGCGGGGAACTCATCGGGAGGTTAGACTGCCGTTTAACCATTTCCATTACCCATTCGGAAAGAAGCGCAGCAGCCGTAGCCGGTAAGCGTGGTAACCATCTGGGTGTAGGTGTTGATATGGAGCCAGTTGGCCAGAATCACGAGGGGCTGGAAAGAATAGCCTTATCATCGAAGGAACAGACGCTCCTTTCTGCAGTTCCTGTATCAAAAAGAGAACAATGGCTTTTAAGGCTTTGGTGCGCCAAGGAAGCGGTAGCGAAAGCCCTTGGCCGGGGAATGACAGGAAATCCCCTCAATCTGTTCGTTCAGAAGATTGATGCAGAATCAGGTGAAGTATCATTGGCGCTTTCCGGAGAATTAGCGAGGCAATTGAACGATTACAAGGATATGAGTTTTACTGCCTATACACGGCATGATGGCGATTTCATTTTTGCGATTTCAATTGTGTAAAACAATTCATTAGAGAATTTCTCATTTACTGTTAGGGGCTACATGTATGAGAATCGCACTTTTTAATACTACCGGTGCAATATCTTGCGATGGCTCACGCCTAATTTCGTCTTTGCTGAAACGGGCCGGCCATTCGGTAAGGAATATTTTACTTGCTACACGTGAAAATCTTGCCTATGAACCACATGAGATTGACCGGTTGCACGAGATATTGAAAGACTGCGATCTGGTTATGATTGCGGTTTATACGAGTCATGTCATGAAGGCCGTACAAATTACAGAATTTGTTCATAAAAAATATCCCGGCATGAAAGTAATTTGGGGCGGCCCTCACTGCATTTCTGCGCCAGGAATCAGTCTCCGTTACGCCGATGGTGTTTGTTTTGCCGAGGGTGATGTGGCTGTAGTCGATTTCGTAAACAAGATGGAGAGCGGCGCTGATTATTTCAATACACCGAATATGGCTTTTCATGTAAATGGTTCATATAGGAAAAATGATGTATTGCCGCCGTTACACGATCTGGATAGCCTTCCCTACTATGACTATGATTTAGATAATCAATTTTTATTTGACCATGATATCTCTCAAAGTCAATCGGGTACTAAACGAATTGGAATATACAATCAGGCATCTTGGCTTTTTTCAGGGTGTGGCTTTTGGCGACGATGATTTTCTCCTGAGAGACAAAAAACAGTTAGAGGCTTTCGCCAAGCACTATAAAGAGAAGATAGGACTCCCATTCGTATTTTGTGTGAGTGCAAATACCTTTCGCAAGGAAAAGCTGGAAATATTTTTGGATGCGGGTTTGAAAATTATTCAGATGGGTGTGCAATCAGGAAGTCAGCGGGTTATCGATGAGGTGTCCAATCGAAATATTAAAGTGGTAAAAACAAAGGAAGCTATTCATCAACTCCTGCCATATTGTAAAAAGTATGATTTAAAGGTTATGCTCGATTTTATTATTGATAATCCATACGAAACAAAAGACGATATCATTCAAACCTATAAATACATAATTGATCTTCTTTCAAGGTGGGTAAAATTTAGCGTTTTTGTTCTGGTTTTTTTTCCTGGCAGCCCGATCTATGAAAGGGCAGTCAAAGATGGTATTATTGACTCGTCTTTTGAAAAGATAGTTAGGTTTTTCGGTTCAAGAAGTAAAATTCAATATCAGAAGAATTATGAGACTGCTCTAGTTTTGTTTGCTGCTCAGGTACTGAATCGGCGACCACGAATAAGGCGATATATCCCAAAATTTGTCTTGCGCGTTTTGGGAAGTCGTCCGGCCCGAAAAATTGCATCAATTTTGCCTCCAAATTTTCTTTTACGCATCGTTCAATAAATCATTAGGCAGGCAGCGCAAAAAGAAGGAAATGAAAAGACAAAAGCTCTATGATCAGAATGAATCAATTAAGAATACGTACAATACTGAGAAAATAATCCCTTTAAGGAGAAATGGCGGCGCTAACCTTGCAGTTTTCGGACTAACCAAGCCGCAGACTATGCTGGTGGTGCTGATACCCTGTTTTTTATTCAGTCAATTATGAGTTCCGTCCGGAGATATGTAAGATGAAAAATAACCATTGTTTTGATCGGGACACAATCCTTCACGATCTCATCAAAATTATAGAAGAAATGTCTTGCGACTGGGAAAATGGTCTTTCCGGTACCATCGGGAAGGAGACACGACTTGTAGCAGATCTTGCATTAACGTCTATTCAAATGGTTCAGCTCGTCATCGCCATAGAAAAGCACTTTCAAAGGCAGGGCTTGCCCTTCCAAACGCTCTTTCTGTCCGATAACCGCAACGTTGACGATCTGTGTGTATCAGATGTGGTAGAATTTTTATATACGCATCTCAATACACTATAAATTGCTTTTCTCTGCGATCAATATAGAGATTTACATTTTATTACGCGGTTTTTCTGGGTAGCACGAACAAATAACGTTTGTCCGTGTCCTCATGTAAGTGGGCACCGCCCACCGAAAAACAAAGCAACGCTGACACGTGAGCGGTCTTCTGGTGGGCGGTGCCCACCCTACCCATTTAACTTGGGAGGATACCTTTGGGAATTGGTAGCAGACTCATAAAAAATACGGGATTTGTCTTTCTCTCCGGGATAGCGAATAAGCTTTTTTCCTTCTTTTTCATCGCTTACGCTGCAAGAGTTCTTGGACTGCAGGATTTTGGCTTGTATGCCTTTATCGGTACCGTGCTGTTAATCTTTTCCTCGTTTGGCAACTTTGGTATATTCCCAATGGCGGTAAGAGAAATATCCAGAAACAAAACAAACGTAGAAGTACTGTTTAACCACACCCTTTCCCTCAGGGTATGCATTTTTATACTGCTCTATCCTATCCTTGTGCTCGTAATAAACATGCTGGGATATAGCGGAGAAGTTAAATTCCTTATCTATATAACAGGGCTCTCTGCTATATTTTCTGCATTTTCAAACTCCTTTGGTATTTTATATATGGCCTTTGAGAGGTTTAAGATGCCTGCAGTTACCTCTGTTCTCTTATCCTTTTTCATTAATATGTCCAATATTCTTATTCTCTATTTTGGTTATGGCTTAAAAGGTATTGTTTTGGTTTCTTTTTTTGGAAATATATTGGGTGCAGTCATTACCGGTATCTGGGTATGGAAGAGATTCCTTAAATATCGATTCGCCTTCAATCTGTCAGTTTGGAAAGAGTTGTTGTTACAATCCATGCCCTTTGCACTTCTTTCATTTCTCCAGCAGGCCACGAATAATATGAACATCCTCCTTCTTTCCAAACTCCCGGGACCTTTTTCAGGAGAAGCAGCAATGGGATACTACAACCCCCCCTCTTCTGTATGTAAAAGCGCCCTGATGCTTCCTGAAAGTTTCAGACAGGCCGCCGTTCCGACGGTCTCTTCCCATGCAGAAAATCCCGTGATTGTGAGAAACATTATCGCAGAGTCAACAAAATCACTCCTCGTGTTAATCATATTTCCACTGATCCTTGCCACCACATTCTTTCCTGAAGAAATTATCACCCTTATCTTTGGCAAAGAATATCTCCCATCAACCCTGGCCTTAACAATCCTGGGATGGGCCTATGCCTTGCAGGTCTTTAACTCCCCTGTAAACGTGACCCTTTCAGCCTCACGGGAGATAAAGAAATTTATTCCCTGGGCAATACTGGAATTTGTCATAAACATCATCCTTGCTGTACCGCTGATCATGTACTATAGCTTCGTTGGCGCTGCAATAGCCTTTCTCGTGACAAAGGTGTTTGAAACCCTTTTAAGGAGTTATTTGCTGAAGATCATCTGGGGGATAAAGAGATCAGAGACACAAGGCTCCTTACTGAAGGTCTTGTGGCCAGCAGGAATCATATTTGTCATACTAACCTTAGTTCACCGTGGTTCATTAAGCAATGTTGGACTTTTGATTCTTACTTTGGTATTATATTTCTTTTACATCATTTCCTTTAAAGGTATCCGTCAGCGGATTTTTTCGGTCAGTCATGCCCTGAGGAAAAGGTGCGGTATAAAATAGATGGAAAACAGAGGAAAATTTTCATTGTCTTGATTGAGGTCTGAACACGAAATGCATAAAGGAAAGTTAGTAATAATCGGTATCGATAGCGCCACATTCGATATCATAAACCCACTGTTGAAAGAGGGTAAGTTGCCAAATTTATCCCGAATGATGGAGGGAGGAGCGTCAGGACCGTTAAGATCAACTATCCCTCCTGCGACTCCTTCTGCATGGGTTTCTTTTATGACAGGGAAAAACCCCGGTAAACACGGGGTTTTCAATTTTTATGTCTCTCCTTCGTATGGCTATATAAGGCCCGCATTGAATTCAAAATACATTAAGGCAAAGACTATTTGGAGAATACTCTCTGACATTGGACTAAAGATTGGAGTTATCAACCTGCCGATGACTTACCCGCCTGAGACGGTGAATGGTTTCTTAATTCCCGGAATGCAGCAATCTTTTGACGAGGGGAGTGGAAACTTTGCCTACCCCCCGGAGATCATGCAGGAGATACGGGAGCGATTTGGCAATTATCGCGTCTTGTATGCAGATCTTGAAAGTCTTTATACAAACAACCTGGACAGATTCATCGAGGAGTGGAGACAGATATTCGAGATAAGGAAACAGGCGATCCTCTACCTTCTGGAACAGAAGGAATGGGACGTATTTATGCCGGTATTCTATAGTATCGACGTCATACAGCACCATTTCTGGAGATTTTTTGATAAAAAACACCCCCAATATGATCCTGCCATATCGAGAAAATATGAAAATATTATTCCTGAATTTTATGAAATGACAGACGCAGCCATTGGTGAAATATTAGAGAAAATTGGCGATGATGCCACCGTAATTGTCGTTTCAGATCACGGGGCTGGCCCGGAAAAAGGTGCATTTTACGTGAATAATTGGTTGCACGAGCAGGGATTTCTCGCCTTTCGGAAGATTTTCTCCCCCTTACGGCGGATAAGGTTCCCCCATATCTTCTATAAGGTTTTAAGAAGGCTCGGATTTCGTGGCGTGGCATGGACAGTTCCTTTGGATAAACTCAAGACCCTTGGAAAAGTCATTGATCCGAGAGAAGGGTTTAATATTCCGTTCTTCGTTAACTGGAAAAAGACTACGGCATACTCCGGAAGTCAGTTAGAACAGGGCATCTACATTAACCTGAAGGGCAGGGAGCCATTAGGAATAGTTGAAAGAGGTAAAGAGTATGAGGCAGTCCGGGATTCGATCTTAAAAAAATTGAAGGAGATAAAAGACCCGTCGAATGGAAAGCCTTTAGACATTGAGATCTGCAAAAAGGAAGACGTATACTACGGTCCTTTTGTTGATGAAGCCCCTGACATATTTATAAAAATAAAAGGCATTGAATATCTCATGCAAAAAGAATTATATCACAAAGGACTTTTCGGCTTGCCAAACAAAAGCTCAGGCACACACAGGATGGAAGGTATTCTTATCATGAAAGGGAAGGACATTAAAACAAATTATACGGTAAACACCGCTGATATTATCGATATCGCACCTACAATCCTTTACTGTTTAGGAATACCTGTTCCTGAAGACATGGATGGCAGGGTACTCAATGAAGTATTTACGCAAGAATATTTAGGAAACAATCCTGTCACCCATAGTCCAGCGGCTGAGATTAAGATAAAAAGAGGAGAGGGGGTTTTTGATGAGGAGGAGTCAGAAAAAATCAGAAGGTCTTTGCGAGATCTTGGGTATTTCTGATAAAAGTCTTATTCTGCCCGACTCAGTCGTCACAACTCTGCAGCAACACCCTTAAACCATGAAAATACTTTAGTTGTTTGCAGCGAAAGGGTACACCGAAGCATCCAGGTGACTACTCTATTTTCGGAAACGGAGAAAAAAAGAAGAATATGAGGACATTGTTAGTAAATCCACCCGTCTTTGATCATGGGAAATATCGAAGGATACTTGAAGAAAAACCGATAGAGACGTATACCATGCCTATTGGTATTGGATATATCGCTGCGGTATTGGAGAAAGCGGGTTATGAGGTAAAAGCAGTTGATGCCTATCAAACGTCATGGGACAATCTCGGGAAGATACTGAAGGACTATGCTCCTGATATTGTGGGAATATCATGCCTGACAGACCAAAGGGCAAGTATTTACAGATTTATACGCATGGTGAAATCTCTTAATAAAGAGATCAGGATTGTTCTGGGAGGAACTCATGCAACACTGATGCATGAGCAGTTGTTAAATCACTTTCCTGTAGATGCCGTAGTATTGGGAGAGGGCGAGAATCCCTTTCTGCACCTGGTCAGGGCATGGGAAGCAGGCGAAGATATTGAGAATGTAAAAGGCATCGCCTTTCAAAGAGATGGCAACATTGTGAAAACAAAAAATCAGGAATTAATCAAAGATCTTGATACAATTCCCTTTCCCGCCTATCACTTCTTTGACCTGGACATGTATGCGGGCTGGGAACTTCACACAAAGGTTGCTAGTGTCCTGGGTTACCAGCACTATGCCAGCTACAAAAGCGCTGCAATTATAACTTCAAGAGGTTGTCCGTGGAACTGCTCCTTCTGCTCGGTATCAGCAATGTCGGGACAGAAGTGGAGGGACAGGACGGCTATAAACGTCGTGGATGAGATAGAAATGCTCGTAAATAAATATAATTGCAAGATTATAGATTTTGTTGATGATATTTTTTCTGTAGATCAGAAGAGGGTTATTGCTATATCTGAAGAAATACTAAGGAGAAAGTTAGATATACTTTGGGGATTCGAAACAGGGGTGAGATATGTTTCTGAAGAAATGCTGAGGAAGGCGGCGGAAGCGGGTTGTAAATTTATTATGTACGGCGTTGAATCGGCATCCAGGGAAGTAATGAAAAATGTTTCAAAAAAAACTGATACAGAAAAGATCATAAAA
Source organism: Candidatus Brocadia sp. (assembly GCA_021646415.1). Classification (NCBI taxonomy): domain Bacteria; kingdom Pseudomonadati; phylum Planctomycetota; class Candidatus Brocadiia; order Candidatus Brocadiales; family Candidatus Brocadiaceae; genus Candidatus Brocadia; species Candidatus Brocadia sp. Next base: position 49,741 of record SOEU01000001.1, on the reverse strand, counting down.
GCATTTGAATTGACAAAAAAGGCTGGCATAGCCACCGGCGCTTTTATCATGGTCGGAAACCCCGGGGAGAACGACAGGTCTATTAACGAAACAATGAAGATTTTGCGGGTGATAAAACCCGATGTTATTGTAAATCAAATATTAATGATCTTTCCCGGAACTGCACAATATGCAAAGGCCAAAGGTGAAGGTTTTATCGATGACAGGTATTGGTTATCGGATTTACCGGCTCCGTATTATGAACAGTACCATAGCCTGCAAAAACTTGTCAGATTGCACAGGAAAATTTTCTATTATACCATGAACAGGTTTTCTGTTTTTGTAAGAACAGCACGGGATAAAATCGAAATACATTACGGAATAAAGTTCACAAAAAGAGGCATTAAGATGGTCCCTAAAATTCCGCCAAAATCACTCTGGCGCACACACCCTGTTGATAAGATACAGGAAATAAGAATTGAGCCGCAAAATGAAAAAAGATAAGATTTTTGTAATAGGAATTGATTCCGGAACATTTGATGTCATAACACCTCTTGCAAAAGAGGGGCATCTTCCTAATTTTACAAGACTGGTGAAAGAAGGGTGTTCCGGGGCATTAGAGTCTACAATTCCTCCGGTAACCCCGCCGGCATGGGTATCTTTTATGACAGGGAAGAATCCGGGTAAACATGGAGTATTTGATTTTTACGCATCCCCTTTCTTTGGCTATGAGAGACCTGTTTTACATTCAGGTTATATAAAAGCCAGGACTATCTGGTCTTTGTTGTCTGAAGCGAATAAAAAAATCGGTGTTATAAATGTTCCGATTACTTATCCTCCTGAAAAAGTAAATGGATTTATTATACCCGGATTACAATTTGGTCTTGATGTAAATTGTGGATTTACTCACCCACCGGAACTTATCAAAGAGATTAAAGAGAACTTTGGGGAATACCATGTAGCCTATGGAAATCTAATGGGGGTCTATTCACATGAATTAGATAATTATATCGATCAGTGGGATCGGATACACAAGAAAAGAGAAGAAATCCTCTTCTATCTTATGGACAAGTATTCCTGGGACTTCTTTATGGTTGTGTTTAGTTCTATAGATCTTATTCAGCATCGTTTCTGGAAATATTCTGATAAAACACACCCACGATATGATCCCGATAAGGCAAAGAAATATGCTTCTGTGATTCCGGATTTTTACAAAAAAATCGATACCTCTATCGGCAAGATCCTTGATAGGCTCAACGATTCAACAAAGGTGGTTGTTGTTTCGGATCATGGTATGGGGCCGGAGCATAAGGCATTCTACCTGAATAAGTGGCTTATGGAAGAGGGCTTGCTGCGTTTAAAAAGAGGATTTTTCCCCTTTTTGCGGTTTAAACTTCCGCACGTCGTTTACAAAGTACTGAAAAAATTGAAGCATCCCGGAATAGAATGGACGATTCCCATGAATTCGTATCGTGTTTTGAAAGATCTGGTTGACCCACGGGATGGACTGAAGCTTTCTTACTTTATTGACTGGACAAGAACCAAGGCATATGCAGCCAATTACACAGAACAAGGATTGTATATAAACCTGAAAGGAAGAGAGCCTATGGGTATTGTTGAACCCGGTTATGAATATGAAGAAATTAGAGATTTCATAAGAGACAAAATGTATCAGATTGTAGATCCAGAAACAGGTCAAAAGGTTTTTGATAAAATATATAAAAAGGAAGAAATATACCATGGACCTTATATAAACCATGCTCCAGACTTAAGTTTTGTAATGAAAGGCGGCACATATCTTTCTCACAGGGAGATTCATTACAAGAAGCTTTTCAGGACAGACGACAGGAATTCTGCAACCCATCGCATGAATGGTATATTTATAATAAAAGGAGATGGCATAAAAAAGAATGTAACTTTGGAAGGATGTAAGATTATTGATGCGGCTCCTACTATCCTCTATGCAACAGGTCTTCCGGTACCGGACGATATGGATGGAAAAGTATTAATAGATGCCTTTGAGAAGGAATTTATCAATGAAAATCCAATGCGATATTCCCCAACTTCAGAAATAAGTCCAAGCCATGATAAAGGTATTTACTCCGGCGAAGAATCAGAAAAGATTAAAGAATCCTTACGGGATCTCGGATATATAGGGTAAGCTACTATTGAATTTCTCGATTTTGAACCTTAGAAACAGACGAGAAAATGCTCAGATTCATCTATAAAAACTTCCTCCCCGCGAGGATACGCCAGTTCATAGATATCTTTCCCTACCTGAGAATGCCGAAAGTCGATGGCCTGAAAGAAAAGAGAGTCCTCGTGCTTTCCCCTCATCCCGATGATGACATTATCGGATGCGGGGGAACTCTCCATCGGTACCACCAGATGGGCGCGGAGATCACCGTGGTATACATGACCGATGGCAGGAAAGGAAATATCCGGCACAGGGAAGATAAATTGGTATCTATAAGAAAAGAAGAGGCAAGGAGAGCAGGGGCGATTATTGGTATTAATAGACTTCTATTCCTCGAGAACAGAGACTCTGAGCTCCGCACTTCTCCTGGAACCATCAAAGAGCTTTCTGAAATACTCGGAGACCTTAAGCCAGAGGCGGTCTTCCTTCCGTTTTTTCTCGATAACCATCACGACCATATTGCAACCAGTCAGATATTCTTTTCGACATCAAAATCGGTTGCTTCCTGTATGTGCTATTCGTACGGGATATGGACACCGCTGCCCGCATTTAATGTAGTCTCAGACATAACCACCTGTTTACACACAAAAATTCTGGCCTTACATGAACATAAATCACAACTGGAAGTCGTTGATTTTACTGAAGCTGTTAAGGGAATCTCGAGGTACCATTCGGCGATGAATGGCGAAAATGGATATGCTGAACTATTTATCGCCTGCCCATCGCGTGAATACCGAAGACTTGGAGTGACAATAGGATGGTAGATACACCGGTAACAATCAGGCCATACAGACAAGGAGACGAAAAAGCCATTAATAACCTATTTAACCATGTATTTCATAAATCGAGGACACCTGAGGAATGGAATTGGAAATTTCGTGATAATCCCGCCGGCAAAGACCCGGAAGGCTGGATCGTTGTTGCTGAGAGAAATGGCATGATAATCGGTCAGTATGCCAGTCTGGCAACGGAGTTGATGTATGGCAACCGCATGGTTACGTCAGCACAACCAGTAGATACTATGATAGACCCCTCAGCAAAAGCCGGTATAAATCTTATCGGCAAACTCTGCGACCTGCACGCTAAATACCTTAATGGAATAGCCTTATTTGGCTTTGGTTTTCCCAATGAAGCGGCATACATGGTCGGGAAGAGATTTCTCGGGTATAAAGACCTGGGAGAAATGGTTCAATTGTTTAAAAGATTGAGTCTGAGGAATGCATTGAAAAGAAACATTGCATGGTGCCCTGACTGGATAATAAATCTATTTCACCATCTCAGTAAAACATTTTACCGCTTCGAGATTTTTATGAGAAGGCTGGATAAAGGCACTGTTGTAAAAGCAGTTGATGCATTTGATGAAAGAATAGACACGTTCTGGAACAGTATCAAGGAAAGATACAAAATTATGACTGCGAGAAACATGTCATATTTAAACTGGAGATACAGGGACAAACGATACCGGATTTTTATAAAAGAAGACGGAGATGAGGTAACTGGATATGCGGTCGCCAGAATAGAGAATTACAAGGATGTAAGGATAGGTTATATAATGGACATCTTCTGCCGTAATGATAAAATTGCACCTCTCGCGGCAAGTTGCTTGAAATTTTTTATTAAGCAGGGTGTTGATTATGTCTTGTGTGGTCTTTTGAGGCAGGACCCGCTGAGTATACACCTCAAAAGGATAGGTTTCAGGGAACACCAAGATATCAGACCTATCCGGGTAGTGGTTACACCCCTGACAGGCGAGATTGATATGGAATACCTCCTGAATCAGAAAAACTGGCATCTCACCTATGGTGATACGGATGGGTTTTAAGGTTGAAGATCGCGCACATCAATGAGTACTATGGCGACTTTGGCGGAACAGAACAATATCTGTTTACTATTTGTAAAGCCCTCGAAGAAATGGGCCATGAAATCATTATCATTTCTTCTGAAAAAGAGTCAATACATGTTCCGGGAAGGAAGGAATATTTTATAAAATGCTCGTATGGGTTACGAAGCAGTTTACAAACACAGGGTTTACTGAAAGAAATACTGAAAAAGGAAAATCCTGATATTGTGCATCTCCATAATACCCAATTTTTTCTCAGTCCGTTCATCTTAAAATATCTTCTGAGAGCAAAACCTGTTGTCAAAACTGTTCATGACGTTCGCCTTATTTGTCCCGGGTTCAAATGGAAGGTGATACCAGACTCCGGCGAAATCTGTAATTATCCAATGGGGTTGAAATGTTTTAAAAACGGCTGTTATCCCTTTTATCCTGAGAAGAGAAATCCTTTCTGGAATCTTTATAAGTTCTTACTGATGATTTATGAACTCAGGATTTCAAAAAGTATCGATAAAATTATAGTTCCCAGTTCTTATATGAAAGAACAACTGGTCAGGAACGGTTTTTTGAAAGACAACATTGCAGTAATACCCCACTTTATCGATAAAGTCCCAATTCAAGAAAAAGAGATCAAGGATAGCAGGAGCAAAAAGATCCTCTTTGTTGGAAAATTTTACAGGATTAAAGGTATTCTGCACTTTATAGAATGTCTTAGCCTTTTAAAAGAACGGAATTGGATGGCAGAGATTATTGGAGAAGGCTACATGCGGGAAGAGGCGACTATCCTTGTTCATAAACTGGGACTGAATGATCGGATTCATTTCCCTGGCAATTTATCAAAAGAGGAATTGAATAAACACTATGCAGCCTGCACGGTGGTTGTTATACCGTCAATAGTTCCCGAATCATTTGGTCTTGTGGGAATTGAGGCCATGTCTTTCGGGAAACCCGTGGTTGCCTTTGACTCGGGGGGGATAAGGGAGTGGCTTATCCATAACGAAACGGGTTTTCTTGTTCGGAGGGGCGATGTGAGAGAATTGTCCGATAGGATTTCTCAATTGCTGGAAGACGCTTCCCTGGCAAAGAAGATGGGACTTGAAGGTCAGCAACGGGTAAACAAACTTTACCGCAAAGAGATACACGTTACAAGGCTCCTCACGGTTTATGAAGAAGCAATTAAAGGCAAATGTGGATATTAAATTAGGCCTGCGGCAGCGGCTTTTAAGCGCCCCTCTAAAAAGAGGGGTGGGGAGTGTTTTTACGGAGTCAGGAGTTAACTCCTGACTCCGCATCAATTGGGCATTTGGCGACTTTAAATACAAATTCTCCAGACAGGAGTCCCTCCCCTTCACCCCAACCAGCGGGGAACAGGGGGAGGAAATTTTTGTTTGAAATTCCTTAGCTTTGAAGTAGGCCTTGGCAGCATTTTTTCACTGATTCAATGCAAGGGTGAACCGGCCATGTCTTATAGCTTATAATTTATTTGACACAAATAACACTGTGCATGTTCAACACGGCAAAGAGTCTGTCCGTGCCACCCCCGAATAGTAAAATTTCCTGGACAATATGGCCCCTTTAAAAATTACGTATGTGTTACCGGTATACTGGCCGGCAGTAGGCGGGTGTGAACTGCATACCCACGAACTTGTCAGGAGGCTATCCGAGAGGCATGACATACGGGTCATAACCTTAATTGATAACCAGGAGGATAAGCTTTCTCACGAACTCTGGGTGGCATGTATACGGAATGCTTCCGCACATGCAACGGAATACCATGATAACAAGGCAAAGGTAACCAGATTGCCATTAAGTCTGATAGAAAAATCCATGAACTTGCCTCTCGTCAGAATACAAAGCCCAAAACTGCCTGACATGATTATCAGGTTGGCAATGGAAATGCTGTCAAATTTTTATATGAAGAAATTAATCGGGCTGATAACGGGTTCTGATATTTTGCACTGCATTCACGGAGGCGTCTCCTACTTTGGCTACGCAGCATTTAAGGCTGCAAGAAGGCTTGGGATACCCTTTGTTTATACCCCCGTACTTCACCTGTATCACAAAGACTGGCTTAAAGAAATGAAAGAAAGCAGAGCCGGCAATAAGCCATTTCTGTACAACCCGCAACTTTATCTCAGCCCGAGAGGCTGGACAGATTATTTCTGGTACAAAGTATCCTTCGCAGCAGATGTTCTTATTGCCATGACCGATTTTGAAAAGAATTTTTTTGTCCAGCATGGCATATCTGCCGAAAAAGTACATAAAGTCGGTGTAGGGCCATTAGTTGCCAATGATTCCACATCAGACTTTCAGCAAAAGTATGATCTTAAAAATAAAAAGATGGTACTATTTCTTGGACGCAACGTGGAATATAAAGGAATAGAAGAGCTTTTAATGGCGGCCCGCCTCGTGTGGAAGAAACTGCCTGACACGTATTTCTTCTTTGCCGGACCAAAAGAGGGTAACTCAGAAGAGATATTCAACCGGTATAACGACCGGAGAATCAAAGTCCTGGGTTTTGTATCAGAAAGCCAAAAAACCGCCTTATTAAAGGCATGCGACGTCTTCTGCATGCCGTCAATGGAGGAAAGCCTGGGGGGGACGTTTCTTGAGGCATGGATGTTTGAAAAACCGGTTATCGGGGCAAGGATACCTCCTTTAATAGAACTTACCAATAACGGAGAGGGAGGATTTCTGGTAAATCCGGACCCTGAAGAGATAGCGGAAAAGGTATTACTTCTGCTCCAGGACCGGGAACTCAGTAACCGTATGGGACAATGGGGAAAAAGGAAGATGCTTGATCATTATACGTGGGACATCATTACACACAAAATGGAAGATATTTATCGTAAATCTGCGGAAATAAATATCCTGAGAAGAATATGAAAAAAATTGTCATTTTAGGAGCCGGGCCTACCGGCCTTGGGGCTGCATACAGACTCCATGAAACCGGCTATAAAAACTGGACTATCTATGAAAAAAACAACTATGTCGGCGGCCTTTCTGCCAGTTTTAGAGATAAACAGGGTTTTACCTGGGACATCGGAGGGCATATACTCTTTTCAAACATCGACCGGTTTAATCGGTTAGTAGATGATTTATTACACAATGATGTACTCACTTTCAAGAGAGAGAGCTGGATATGGCTTAAGGACAATTTTATCAAGTATCCTTTTCAAAATAATTTTCATATGCACCCGGATAAGGAACTTGTGTTTGAATGCGTTTCGGGACTTTTTGATGTCCTTCAGAGAAAAGGCTCTTACAAAAACTTCGAGGAATGGATTTACCATTTCTTTGGAGAAGGCATTGCCAGACACTTTATGATTCCCTATAATCATAAGGTATGGGCATGTCCTTTAAACTCGATGGATTATAATTGGATAGCCGAAAGAGTGAGTATTATCGATATCAAGAAGGTTCTGAAAAATATTATCTCTCTGAGAGATGACAGTGAATGGGGGCCTAATAATACATTCCGGTATCCACTCTTCGGGGGCACTGGTGGTTTGTTCAATAAGTTTTTACCGTATACCAGAGATCACCTTTATTTGAGCAAAAATGCCGTACAAATCGCCACTGACAGAAAAGAAGTTATTTTTGAAGATGGAGAAAAGGCTTCTTACGACGTATTAATCTCCACAATACCTCTCACTGAGCTCCTGGACAAAATAGAAGACAAACCCGAATGGTTAGGAAGGTCTGCGGAGGAATTCCTCTGGAGTGGAGGCTACATGGTAGGCATTGGCATCAGGAAACCCTGCCCCAGCAATAAAAACTGGATGTATTTTCCCGAAAATAATTCACCTTTTTACAGAGTCACCTATCTCTCCAATTATTCACCCAATGTGACGCCAACAGGGGAGTTTTTTTCTTTTCTGGCTGAGACCTCTTACTCAAGGTTTAAGACCGTGTCAAAAGAAACCATCATAGAAAAAACCATTCAGGGATTGATCAACTCAAAACTCTTAAAAGAGGAGGACCGGTCTCTGATCGTTTCAACCTTTCTCGTTGATATACCATATTCTTTTCCAGTCCCTTTCCTCGGAAGAGACCATATAATAAAACATATTCAATCATATCTTTCAGAACAGAACATTTATTCCCGGGGACGGTTTGGGGGATGGAAATATGAGGTTGGCAACATGGATCATTCGGTAATGCAAGGGATGGAAGTTGTAAACAGAATAGTATCCAACAAAGAAGAAACTCTTTATAAAATCTGACTTTTGTCTATGGGAAAGTTAATTAGGAAAATAAAAAGAAACCTTCCGTACAATTTAGGACTGGGATACGCTTCACCTCCGGAATCGGTCACCATAGAGGTTAACTATAGCTGTATCTTCCGATGCGTGATGTGCAGGATGTGGACTAAAGATTTTAAAACTTCACGAATAGAGGACAACACTATCCTGTCAAAATCCGAAATAGAAGGACTTATTGAGGAACTTTATACTATAGGGGTTAAATCCATATACTTTTGCGGAGGAGAACCATTTTTAAGGAAAGATTTTTTAGACATTGTTAAATATTGTAAATCGAAGGGGCTGTACTGTTCTACGATTTCAAATGGATATTTAATCAACTCTGATTTGGCTAAACAAATAGTCACCTCCGGAATAGATTCCATTGGCATTTCAATCGATAGCGCTAATAAGGAACTCCATGATGAGATTAGAGGGTTTGAGGGAGCATTTGATCATGCCATTGAAGGAATACGTTTAATCAAACAAAGGCAGAAGGAGTACAATACTGATTTTCCCGAGGTCTTTATAAACACTACAATTTCTTCAAAGAATTTTTTTTTCTTACCCGCGATAACAGATCTTGCAAAATCTCTTACCGTTCGAAGGATAAATTTCAATTATCTTTCGATTGTAGATCATAATACGGTAGAACGTACGAATCAGGTAATGGGAGAAAAAATTATTGGTTTTCATACCTTTTCAGATATTAGCCCTGAGTATTTGCTCCAGAAAGAGCACATTGACCAATTGGAGTCTGTCATAGAAAATATAAAGAAAAGGGGGGGCTCAGAAATCAAGTGTGATTTAGACCCGGCACTGCTCAGCGGAAACAAAGATCATTTATTGAAAGGGAAATTCTCTGTCCTTCGATGTAATATCCCATGGCTGTCTGCTATGATCACTCCATTGGGTGATGTCGTACCATGTGCCATGTTTACAGAATACAAAATGGGCAATGTAAGAGAAATACCCTTTCGTAAAATTTGGAACAACAGGCGTGCTATGAATATACGAAGGCTCCTTCGCAAGAACCTTCCTCCTCTCTGTCAAAAATGCTGCATGGTGCACAGTGGTACACTTCCTTTATGGAAAAGGTTTTACAAAAAATTTCTAAAAAGGGATTCACATGATCAACGATGAAAACATTATCTGCATCTCGTGGCTGGTGTGGGATTCGATCCCCCTCGTAATGCACCAGATGATGACCAGGCTGGCAAGGCACAACAGGGTCTTGTTTGTAGACCCTCCCGTGGCATATAGCAACCTGATCATCCGCCCTTCACTGTGGAAAGACCGCCTGAAAAAAACATTTCTGTGGTTGCGCGGAGTGCACCAAATAAATGACAACATGTATGTTTATTATCCACCCCCGCTGTTATTACAGTATGGACACTACAAAAATGCCGATAGCCTAAATCAGTCACTCATCACATCCGCAATTGCAAAAACGGCCAGGCGCCTGGGTTTTACAGACCCAATCGTATGGATCTATCATCCCTATGCCATCAACCCCAGGGGAGAGTTTGGTGAAAAATTGGTTTGTTATGATTGCAATGATGACGTGGGTTTTTTCTTTTGTTATCACTTTAATAAGAGGAACCGATTGTCAGATATGGAGGAGAGACTGGCAAAAAGGGCAGATGTCGTCTTTACCACGTCCAAATATCTCTATCAAATCCGAAAAGGACAGAATCCCAATACCCATTATCTTCCTTCCGGTGTTGATAGTGAACTTTTTCAGCAAGCCCAATCCCCTGCCTGTAAGATTGCACCAAAACTGGAAGATATTCCCAGTCCGGTTATCGGTTTTGTTGGTGGCATGGTCAACTCCAAGATGAATTGGGAATGGATACGGGAGGCCGCTGTTGCTAAGTCGAACTGGAATTTTGTCTTCGTTGGACCATGCGTCGAGAACCCCCCTGCTTACATTACACAGCAAAAAAATATTCTCTTTGTGGGAACCAGGTCACAAGATCTTTTACCTTCTTATATCAAAGGTTTTGATGTGTGCCTGATTCCTTACCAGGGAGAGGATTTTTTAAAGGCATGCCAGCCAACCAAGGCATTCGAGTATCTGGCTTCCGGTAAACCGGTAGTTTCCTCATGGATTCCTGAGCTGGAAGATTATCAGGAAATCATTCGTTTATCAAGGACTTCCGGAGAATTTATCCAGAATATTGAAGCCGCCTTAGAGGATGGCAAAAAAGAAGAAATGGTACGAAAATATATTCAGGCATCACAAGGATGGACATGGGAAGGTAGATTAGAAAAGGCTTCTGAGATTATTATCAGCGCTCTTGAAAACACAACCTAACAAAAGATAGCCTTAACGCCACAGAGAAGTAACCAATCCCTGTTCAAGACATAACACATACAAGGATCGTAGGGACACGGTGCTCCGTGTCCCTACGATTTATGATGATTCCAACATCGAACAAAGAACAATGAATGTCGAAGGATAATAGCCATAGGGGCGTATTGCAATACCCCCTTCATGGCTGGTTCAATCTTGTAGATTGAACCATCTATTTTGCACCGTGCTATAATCGCCGAAATGCTATCAGCAACGAAAAATGCCAACTATTCCGGTTCAATCGAGGACGATTGAACCAGCAAAGATTATTATCAACGCATTTAAAAACAACCTAACAAAAGGCAGCTTTAACGCTGCATAGCCATACCTAAATCCCCCTTAAAAAAGGGGGGTGAAGGGGGTTGTAAAAAAATTATCGAAAAACGAGGTTTTTATAAAGGAATACCATAGACCACATGAGCAGTGCTTTAAGTCTAAAGGCGAGCCTAAAAAACATTTTTTTCTCCATTTTTGAAAAATTTGCACCTTGCCCCGGCAATAACAATAAGCCCATAGCTCATTCACAGATAAGAAAGATACTCGTTGCCGAAGGCGGTGGCATAGGAGACCTTATACGGGTATTCCCGGCCATAGAATGCCTGAAAAACAATTTCCCTGCCGCCTCTATTTCTGTTCTGGCATCTCCGGAGGCAAAAGAGATTTTGTCACTCTTTTCTAAAAATGACATCATATCCGAGGTAATTGATTACGACCTTAAAAGCAGGCACAAGGGATTTTTCAGAAAGTTCCCGCTTATTTTTTCTTTAAGAAAAAGGCATTTCGGCCTTGTCTATGCCCCTGACAGGGGAGAAGGCATGAGAGAAGAAGTCCTGATGAATTTTCTCACAGGGGTACCTCACCGGATTGGTTTTCAGAAAGGCAGAGCAGGTTCATTAAATACCATAACGATTGAACTCAGAGAAGACATTCCGATAGTAAAGCAAAACCTGGACATTTTACGAAATGCCGGATTACAGGTAACAAAGGAAGAAATAGACCTCAGCATACCTGAAAAGGATATTCATGAAGCAAAGCTTCTGATAAAACAACTTACCCGGGAAATCCCATCCCCTGTAATTACTGTCCACCCGGGAGCATCGTGGAAAGCGGGATACCGGTGTTGGCCACTTGAAAAATATATATCTCTTATTCAGAGACTGATAAAAGAACTACAATTAAAAATTATCATAATCGGAAATAGGGGAGATATTGAAACAGGCAAAAGAATCCTCAAAGAAGTTGAAAGCCCTGATATTATCAGTGTAATGGGCAGGACTACCCTTGCACAGATGGTCGCTATTATCAAGGTTTCCAGCCTGTTTTTAGGTAACGACTCAGGTCCGCTGCACATTGCACTGGCTTTAAAAATACCTTCTGTGGCCATCTTCGGCTCAACTTCACCGGAGCAGGTTATTGGCCCACAGGAAGGCTGTATTGTGATAAGAAAAAATCTGGCGTGTTCACCTTGTTATGTACACCAGCACGACTATACGCCGGACTGTAAGGATTTCCCGTGCTTAAGTGAAATTTCTGTAGACGAAGTATTCAATGCGGTAAAGAAGGTATTGTCAACAATTTTCACAAAAATACCCGGTTAGTATGGTTAGCAGGATCAACATTGAAGAATAGAATAAACATCGGTATCAATATGATAACCTCGAACGAAACCTTAAGAGGCACAGACAGGTATATCACAGAGATACTCTATCAATTCTCCCAAATGGATACTACAAATCAGTACTTCATCTTCTATGCACACTGGCAAAGATTTGTAAAGCCACTCACAGCACCCAACTTTCAGTTTATACAAATGTCTCCGCCAAAAGGCACCCTGTTAAAGGCATTCTGGCAGGCACTGATATTCCCCAAAGTGGTAAAAACGTATAACCTCAACGTGCTTCATTATACAAACCCCATACCGATTTTAAAACGGCACTGTCCCATAGTGGTAACAATCCACGACCTTGCGGAATTTATTCAGTCGGAAAAATATGGGAGACTCAAAAGTTATGCAAAACGACTTTTCGTGCTCCTCAGTGTAAAGAAAGCCAATTTCATAATAACCGTATCGGATACCACGAGAAAGGCAATTCTTGATCTATTGGACTATACCCCTGAATCCATTGGTGTAACCCTGGAAGGTTTTTCAGGGAATTTATCCGTAGATAATGATGATAACGATGGTGAATATATTTTCAAAAAGTATCATATACCCGGGAATTATATACTCTATGTAGGTGTTATCGAAAAAACAAAGCAGGTTGAATCTATTGTAAGGGCGTTTTCCCTCCTTGACGATTCCTTACAAAGGAATTATGCAATTGTGATTGCTGGCAATAAAGGAAATGCTTATGAAGATGTAAAGTCAGCTGTTCATGATTGTAAATTAGAGGAAAAGGTTTTTTTCCTGGGATACGTTCAGGACTGCGATTTAAAATATCTTTATAAAAAAGCGAAGGTGTTTGTTTTTCCGTCTCTTATTGAAGGATTCGGCTTGCCTGTCCTGGAGGCGATGGGGCATGGAATACCGATCATTGCCTCTGATATTCCCGTAATATCAGAGGTTGCGGGGGATGCAGCCGTACTTGTCAATCCGCACGATGTTACTGCTCTCCGGGACGCAATAAACAAGGTGCTGCTGGACGAGGAGTTGAGAAACAGCTTAATCACGAAATCTTTAGAACGGATTAAGGATTTTTCGTGGGAGAATACTGCCCGGAAAACGTTGGAAATATACAAAAAATTATCCCTAAAGTAAAGAAATTATTCACTTTGATATTCATAACTCCTTACCAAGTTCTCAAAGCCCATATTTACCATAACTGCATTATGCGGTATTAAAATATATTTCCAGGGTTTCCCTCTATTTTGAATGGTAAAATCAGTAGCATACTTGCAATATTCTACGGCTGCCTGGGCTTTTTCCTGAACATCTGTGGTTCCAATATCACCTTCTTTTTTGGTTTCCACCATATAAATAGCATCTTTCATTTCCACTACAAAATCAGAATTGTATTGCCTTGAATTGTGCTTCCAGTATATGTGGAATTGACTCGATGCGGGTCTTAGCCACTTAAGAACTGCCTTGTCCTGCTCTAAAATGACCGCAAAATCTTTTTCTGTCTTGGAATCAAATTTATACAAATTGTGGCATGCCTTCCTGAAACCACTAAATACCTTATTGGGAATGGCATTGGTCGGTGTGATTGTCTCTGTAAAATGATGAATACTGTCTTTCGTGTATTTTGAAAGATTATGTTCTTCGATTTTTGTAAAAGGCCTTACCATGGGTTTTTCATAGCTTGGTGCTTCAAGGTAAAAATGTTGCATTAATTGCGAATGAATATATCCCGCAATTTCTCTCTTATTATAGAGAACGACATTCATCAATTTATCATCATCAAGGTACGTCCTGAATTTTTCAATTGCCTGATCAGCTACTTTGAATAACAAATCAGACTGTCCGTCATAGTCTATTTCCGGATAATTCATGAGTTCGTTAACAATGATATTTTCCGGACTGTCATGTATACCTCTGCCCTTCCCGCTTATAATATCAACACTGTTTTCCTGTTCACGAAGCTTTTTTACCAAAATTTCTTCCGATACCGGTTGGTAATTCAGATTTTTCGTATCAAGGTCAAAATCCTTAAAGCCCGACCGTACTTCATTACTTTGCTGAATAGTAATCCTTGGAATTTCGATAATGTTCTGTACAAAATCAAGTACCACCGCTTCATACGCTTCTTCAACTTCCTTTATCATTTCTGCGGCAAATAAACTTTTCTGAAGGGTACTGCAAATCATTTGTTTTATTTTTTCTACTGCTATTTGCTTGATTTCAGACTTTGTCAATTCATTGACGTTCGCCACCGCATTGTTGAGTTCCGGAAGTGTCGAAAGGATCGTCTTTCTGAGTTCAAAATTAATCTGTGCCTTTTGCCTTTGTTCAGGTTCGGCAATACGTTCAATCCTTTTTTGTTCTTCCTCAAATTGCTGTTCAATGTTTGAAGCAGAGGTAATTACCTCTTTTTGCCCGGAAATTTCCTGTGGGTCAATTTCGATTATATTTTGTCTTTTAATAATGGAATCGGGTTGATTGGCTGCGTCAATTATTTCCTGAAATTTATCGTGGGCAACAATAGTTAATTTGTCCACCTTGTCATTTCCCGTTCTTTTCCCATACGGCAAGCGTAAGCCCCTGCCAATAGTCTGTTCTCTTAAGGTCATAGACGTAGCCGTTCTTAAGGGGATAATTGTATAAAGATTAGTTACGTCCCAACCTTCTTTCAGCATATTAACATGGATGACAATTTCTATATTATTTTCTGGCCTTTCCAAAGAAATCAACTGTGCAACATTTTCTTCTTTTTCCGTACCCGTCTGGCTGGAGTGGATTTCCATTACCTTATCGGCATAATTACCTTCAAAGAATGCCTTTGAAATGATCAAATGCTTTAATTTGCCGGCATGGGTTGTATCCTGGGCGACAACCAGCACAAAAGGCTTTACCGGTTTTACTCTATTATCCCGCGCATATATATCCAAAGCCACTTTCGTGTCTTCGTGGATACGAATGCCGTCTTCCAGTTTTATCCTGTCCAGTTCATCACTAGAATATTTGGAAGGGTCAAAGTCTTTGCGGGTAGCCACTGCCGGTTCCTTCACAAAACCGTCCTGAATAGCCTTAGCTAATGAATATTCAAACACGACATTTTTAAACTTAATAGCCCCTCCACTTCGTTCTACTTGTGGAGTCGCTGTAAGTTCTAAACCCAAAATTGGGTTTAGTTCATTAATAACCTGCATTCCCCTATCTGCTCTATAATGATGTGACTCATCCATCAACAGGACAAGATCATCGAGGTTTGAAAGGTAATTAAAATAAGAAACGCCTAAATACTCCGAAAGCCTTTTAATGCGCGGAAGTTTTCCGCCCTTTGTTTCGGCATTTATCTTGGAAATATTAAATACGTTAATATGTGCGTCTGACTCAAAAAAGGAAGTTTGGGCAATGGCATTGTAATTATCCCCGGTAACAATCCGTGGTTGTCTGTGAACAAACTCACCAATCCCCTGAAATACATATTTTGGGCTGGTGGGATTGGAGAAATCTTCAATGAGTTTGTTATAAATGGTAATATTAGGAGCCAAAATAAAAAAGTTTTTTATACCTTTTGACAGATACAGATAAGCCACAAATGCCCCCATTAACCGTGTCTTTCCAACACCCGTAGCCAAAGCAAAACAGAGAGAAGGAAAGTTTCTTTCAAAATCGGTGCAGGTAGGGTAACTGGTTTTTACCTTTTCAAGTTCTTGTTGAAGGAAAAAACCCACCCCTGAATCCCCTCCCGTATTACCCACCCCTAAATCCCCTCCCAAGAGGGGACTTTTAAGCTCCCCTCTCGAGAGGGGGTTGGGGGTGTGTTTCTTTAACGTTAACTTGTCTGTAAGCTCTGCCAGTATATTCAGACTATCTGCTTGCGGTGGGCGAAGGCTCAAGCGATTTTTAATTGCAATGGCAATGCGGTTCATTTTCTCATTTTTCAAAGATTATAACTTTTAAATATCAATACCCTTTTGCTTAAGATACCGTAATACTTTCATTTTCTATATTTTTAACAAACTGAAAATTGTTTTGTCTGAGATAATCAAAATGTCCCTTAGAAATAACCTGAATTGATAGCTTATAATCTATTTCACTATCCAGTCCATAACCAATCTCTCTGATTTCATCACCTTTTTCCCAATTATTTGATGAAGTAATGACCAAAACATCGATATCCGATTCTTTTGTAGCATCTCCCTTGGCTTTAGAGCCAAATACCATTACATCAATAATTTCACCAGGAAATTTGTCGTTTATTACTTGTCTAAATCTTTCAACGATCTCTCGTTCTTTTATAGAAAGCTTCATACGTATAATTCCTTATTTATTTTTGTTTTAAGAACTATGTGAAAAATAGGGTTATGAGAAATTGCTTGACAAGAATAATGTCAGAGCAATCACCGTTACGGAATTACTTTATCTCTCTTCATACTCCCTCCTGGTAAGCCATCTCTCTTCATATTCCCCTCCTGGGAGGGGCCAGGGGTGGGTCCGTCTTTATGTTTTCGAATCCAATTTTCGATAGCCCACAAAACACCTTGCATATTCTTCTTAACGTCTGAATCATAAAACCTCAGAAACCTTACTCCGAGAGATTCCAATTTTGATTGCCTTATTTTATCTTCTTCACTCTTGTTTTCATGACTGATACCGTCAATCTCGATTGCTAACATCAATTCATTACAGAAAAAATCTACAATATAATTATCAATTGGTTTTTGACGATCAAAGTCATATCCCAGTACTTGCTTCCCTTTTAAATATCTCCACAAAAGTACCTCGGATAAAGTGCCGCTTTTCTCAAACGCCGTGCAACTTCTTTTAACTTTGGATTATATGGTAAAATAACTTTTCGTTTCACTGGAATAATTTTCTTTGTTTATATGGGCTTTTGGAGTTAGTATTTTTTATTGACTTTTTTCTTTTGCCTGACATACCCACCTCTGCATCCCCGCCGTGATTACCCACCCCTGAATCCCCTCCCAGGAGGGGAATACCGAAAGTCCCCTCCTGGGAGGGGTCAGGGGTGGGTTCGGGCAAATTGACTATATTCAAGCTATAATCTTCTTTCCCAAATTCACACCTGCCGAGCAACATCCTGGGAATTTTTTTAATGGTAATAGTAGCGTAACGATTTTCGCAAGCTTCCTGGAAAGATTTACAACAAATCAGAAGACTCTCGTCCGGTTTCATTTCTTCGTGAATCTTATCCAAAAACTGTACCGTGACAAACTGCGTAGTGATAAAAATATAATCCTTTTCAGTGGAACGTCCCTGTTTCCAGTAAATATGCTCATCCGGGCAGTATCTAAAACCTTCGTGTTTTGCCATAGCTGCGGCAAGCATATCGGCATTATAACGTTCATCGATAATCCAGTTATCATGTTTATCCTTTTTCAGCAGACTTGGGGCTAAGTAGTAATACTTAAAACCACCGCCGCCCTGCCAATTCACAGCTTTGGATATGCCGCCCTGATCCGTGCCGTCAACAACCTTTCTCAACCGTGGCAGGCAGTGCGTATGACAATGCTCGCCAAGCTCAATGCCAATCCACCTTCGGTTCATTTTGTGAGCAACTGCAGCGGTAGTACCGGAACCAAGGAAGGAGTCAAGAACAAGGTCTCCTTCATTGGTGGCTAAAGTGAGAATGCGTTGGATTAAACGTTCTGGCTTGGGAGTAGTAAAAACATCCTCGCTATGAAATGCCTTGATTTCTTTCTTCGCCTCCTGATTATCACCAACCTCGGTTCTAAACCAAATGGTTTTGGATACTGTGCCTTCTTGAACTTCGGATAGAAATCTTTTTAACCTTGGCATATTATTTCCTGATTCTCCAAACCAAATTCGATTGTCTTCAACCAATTCTCGAAATTTTTCTTTTGATACAGCCCAACATCGCGACTCAGTTGGATTTACTACTCTTCCAGAAGGAAGGGTTATTGGATAATCAGTATTTGGAGTGTACGTCTTAACAGATAAATCTGACGATGTCCACAGTCCTCTTGGATCACTATCAGGATTCTTATATCGGGAATCCATTTCTGCTGTTCTTGGCAACAGATTCGGTCTCCACAAATCTTTGTTTCTGGCATAGACCAAGATATGGTCGTGACTATCAGAAAGCCATTTTGCGTCATTTTGCGGAGAAAACTTCTTTTCCCAGATAACATTATTTACAAAATTCTTTCTTCCAAAAATCTCGTCACAGAGTACCTTCAAATAATGGCATTCATCGTCATCAATAGAAATCCAGAGTGATCCGTCGTCACGCAACAGTCTGTGCAATATCTCCATCCTCGGCTTCATCAGACTCAGCCAGATAGAATGCTCAAGTCCATCATCATAATGCTCAAAGGCATTGCCTGTATTATATGGCGGATCAATATAGATACATTTTATTTTTCCGGCAAAGTCCTGTTCAAGCGCCTTCAGGGCAAGGAGATTGTCGCCATAGATAAGCATGTTACCCACCCCTTCTCCCCTCCCTGGAGGGGACTGAGGGGTGGGTGACCCTCCCAAGAGGGGACTTTTATACTCCCCTCTCGAGAGGGGGTTGGGGGTGTGTCCATAAGACTTTTCAGGGTCTTCAATCAATATGCGCGGTTCCAGCTTCGGCTGGTTATCCTTGCCTATCCATGTGAGTTCAAGTTTTTGACGGTTATTGACCATATTTGCTCCGGTCTTATACCCAATACGGAATGTATTCAGCGAACTTAACAGATGTCGATGTCGGATCTTTGCGCTTAATACGTCCTGCGTCTATTGCATCCCGTATCAGGTTAGAAACCTGAGTGCGTTGTTTTTCGTGCATCTTGAGCCGCTCACGTAACGAAGTATTGGTCATGGCGCTACTGCTGAGATATTTAAGCACCGCATGTTGATAACATGCCTCGATCCGTTCCATCTGAGACATCTCTGAAAACTTTCGTGGCGCAAATAATGTAACCTTGAAATAATTTTCTCCCTCTTCGAACGCGACCGGAGGAAGTCCATATAACTCGACGGCGGTTACTACCTTCATGAAGCCGGTTCCTCGTTCCTCGCAAATCCTGTATCGCCTGAATGCTGAGGCGAGTTTTTCATTTCGTGACTCAGGAGTGGTGCCAATCAGGCGGTCTAACTTCTTTGACGGAGGGAGAGCACCAGGATTAATGAATTCAATCCTATTATCGAAAATTTCAATCATGGGGCCGGTACCTGAAATGTTGAAATCCTGATGAATGAGGGCATTGGCGATGAGTTCACGCAGGGCAATTTCCGGATATACGATAACTTCTCTGCGCAAAGCCTTTTCAATGACTTCGCTGTGGGGAAGAATACGCCTAAGGTAGGCTATTAGCTCTTCAAAACCAATTGCGTAACCCTTGTGTCCGACAACCTCATCTATTGTCTCAACCTTGTTGAATCCCTTATAGCGTATAATGCGGATACGTTTTCGTTCTAAACCCTCGAATTCTTTAAGCTGATGTGCGGCTGCAATTGCACCAAAGTTAGTGATGTGGTATCCATCACCATCCTGCTCAATGAATTTTTCATCCACCAGCCAGCGCAGTAATTCTTCATTTGTTTGCACAACTGGTCGCTGGAGCAGTCGATGAATACCTTCTGAATCCAGTCTGGTTATCACCTCATCGGAACGAAGTAATGTTGTAGCTCGTAGTTCTTCCCAGAATGGATTTTGGCTATTGAGGAGCATCGAACCGACTTCCAGTCGTGAAGCAAGGCGCGTAGTCCCCCCAGACCGGATATAGCAATGATCCAGTGGCTTACCCCGCAGATGTGCAGGCTTTGTCTTGCTCTCCTTTATACGTACAAACAGCAGGGATGCGTTGTGAAACTCGACAATGGCGTGATCTATCGCAACAGGCTGTTCTAAAGCATCTCGTCCAAGATTGGCAATCTGTCCAACTATAATCGTAGCTTCGTCTTGCTGAATACTCTTTGGCATAGCGTTTTGGGCGTCAATGCCAAATACAAGAACCCCGCCGCCTGGATAGTTGGCAAAAGCCGAAAGGTGTTGTACCAGACGCTCTTTCTTGGGTGAAAGACTTTGTTTCCAGTCAAGTTCGTTAATCTCGTGGGACACCGGCCCAAGACAGGCTTCCAGTGTTTCCCTCGTAGATGCTATCCATTTCTTCATTGGTTCATCGTCTAATCAAGTAATGAAGTAGTAACATATTGATATTTAAGATGTTTTGAAAGTTTTCCGTTTTCTAATGAAGTAAAAAATGGCATTTAAAAAAGTTACATTCCCTTGACTTATATCCGAAAAAGCTTTTCGGTGCCGTATGTTGACTACAAAAACATCTATTTTCAATTTATAATGGATAAGTATCCACGGCCTCTTCAGTCCAATCTTTTTGCAATTTATAAACGTAGCCAAAATATTTGCCATTTAAAGACTTAAGAAATTTCTTTGTGTACGTCTTATCAATATATTCGTCGTATATCTTATCCTTATGGCTTTTGTGTAATCCCTGTATTGCAACAGCAGCATTTCTTTTTTGTTCATCATTTAAGGATAAAGTCTTCATAACATTGATAATCTGTTCTATGTCGTCACTTTCTCCTTCTCTACCTAATATCAATCTTTTCTGGCATTCAGCAAGAAAATGCTTTGGCTTTAATTTGCGTATTTGCTTAATAAAATTTAAGTCACCTTTTTTGAGTAATTGCCTAACAGTATCCAACACCATCAACTCCTGCCATTCATACAAATTCTTCTTTTTGTCTTTCAAGAATTCAATTAATTTTTTTAAAATAAATTCTCTAAGAGTCTTGTCATACTGAGCAGCAGCTTGAAAAAACCAGCAAATCTTATTTGTTATATGCGGTTTATTTTCTAACATAGACATAAATTCATTGTATAACTTTCTTATGTCAGATTTATTAATCATTTCAAATTTCATTAAGTCAACAGCATGAGAGACGAAAAAGTTCATATATCTTTCGCTAAAAGCGACATTATTCTCGTTGGCCATCTCATAGAGTGCAAATAAACTATCATATACAAGCTTTATTTCGCCTTCTTGTTTTGATTTGAATGCCTTATCAATCAAATTGAGGGTGTTTTTCTGAGAATCAATTACACTTTTTAATAATTCCCTGTCTCTTGTTTCATATATTTTTGTTTTTTTGGCATTTAGGTTCAATTTTAATTCTCTCAATTCTTTGACTAAATCTATCAAAGCAAGCTTTAGGTCATGCTTGGTGTTGGCAAAAAGTCGAATGTCATCCATATATCGGTAATAATTGATCTTTCTATTACTTTTCATTTTCTTATCAACAGGATAAAGATATATATCTGCAAGTATTCTTGAGGCATCGGGTCCCTGAGGCAATGAGAAATTCTTGATATTCTCAGTTTGTGACCATTTACTGAGCAACTTATTCACAAGAAAATTTACAGCACTTGAATAATTATCAGAAGTGTTAAGCAATATGAGACGTTCCTTTAATACGTCATGACAGATATGTTCAAAAAATGAAGCAATGTCCGAAGTTAACAAATAGTCATATTGCTTGCTAAATTGTAAAGTTCTTTCTTCAAATGCAAGCCAATGGTCAATCTCTCTTTTTTTGTCCTTTTTAAATTTATCTTTAAATTTGTTAAAACTGTAACTTATGTCATTTGGAATTTTACGATATATTTTCGAGCCAATAAATTTGACAATCGCTTGATAAATTACGAGGTCTTTTAAGACTGGTCGAGCACATGGACGTAAAATAAAATTGGATTTTGGATAATCGATAAAGAGAAGTTTCTTGGCAGTATATGTTCCCAATTCAGCCTTTATTTCTTCAATGAAAAGCTTCCTGATTTCTGCATTCTTAAAATCCTCGAATCTAAAGGGGTCTAAGATAAAATCATTCCCCGTTCGCTGATTTTTAATAATTTCATCTAAAGCTTCATTTATCTCTAATTCGTCTATCCAACCCATAGTATTAAAAATATATAACTTTGAGTGACTGATTTACACTATCTCCCTTACCACCATTACCTCATTCCTCTGTGATCAACGACTTTGACGGCAATCTGATTCTCCTTGCCTATCCATGTGAGTTCTAACCATTTATTGTTTTGCATTATTGGCATTTTAAATAAGTTTCCATCTAATTGTAAATAACTCTGATTTTTCAACCTTTTGTTTTAAGCGTGCCGCTATCTCATCTATCAATCCTTCCTTCCTTTTATCTATGTCATCCTGTGTCTGATACAAATTCAAACGCATGGTATTCCGTTTCTTTTCCATTTCTTTGATCTGCCGGTGTGCCTGCACCTTTTCTTCAAGATTCAGGATTTTTTTCGCTTCTGTTTTACGGTATTTTATCTCTTTATCTAATTCTTTCAATTCAATTTCCATACTGCTTTTTACATCTTCTGCCCACCTGTCTAATTTTTCCATCTCGGTATCGAAGAAACCTGTATTACGTTCAGCATTCATCTGCAGGATTTCTGCTTGCTGCCTCTGGGTTATTTGATTTATAAGATTTTTGACATGGGAACCCACCCTTGAATCCCCTTCCGTATTACCCACCCCTAAATCCCCTCCCAAGAGGGGACTTTTATGCTCCCCTCTCGAGAGGGTGTTGGGGGTGTGTTTATTCCCCTCTTGAGAGGGGCAAGGGGTGTGTTCATCCCCTTCTTGAGATATTCCCATCTTATTCCCCTTCTGGGGGGAGGGGTTAGGGGTGGGTTCCTTTTCCAGAAAAGAGTTTATTGTAGCAGGTAGGGAAAATAGCCTTTTGCATTGCTCAATATCCAATTCTGTACCTTCACCAGTAATTCCACATAATAAGATATGATCTTCGGTTTCAAACGAATGAATAGTTAAGTTGATTACTGATAAAAAACCGGATTTCCCAACAAGTGGCTCAAGTATGGAAATTTTTGCGGGTGTATCTGAATAATTGAAAATAAGCCCGTTTTGGCTATCTGGAGCTGTTTCACACGTAAAAGATTTGCATTGTTCAATAATACGCTGTGCTAAAGGATGGCCGATCCTGTAAATATTGACATCGTCGATGCTCCTTCCAAGTCTATAAGGGCCTGGATGTATCTTTTCTTCTGTGAATGGATTTTCCCGCAGGGTGAAAGAATACTCATCTGCTACAAAATCAGCATAAGGTTCAAGATAGTATTTGGTAATCTGCCATAGCCAGTTTTCGTATCGTGTCAGGTATTCTTTGCTTTCACGCAGGCTTACCTTTAATTTCTCATGCACTTCCTCATCAAAATTTTCCAGGAGCTTTTGTCTGGCAGTTTTCAGGCGATCTTCAATGTGTTCCTCTAATTCCTTTTGTAGCCGGTCAAATGAGGACTGTATCTCTTCCGGAGCCCTGCAATTTTGGTAAATCTGTGCAATGCGCTTTTCAAAATCAACCCCCGACTCGATGCTTCCCAACACTTCATCGCTTGCGCCAAAGACACCACTAAAGAGCCTGAATTTCTCATCCAATAGCTGGTAAACCCTTTGGTCTGCTGCATTGTTTTTTGTTTAAAAAATTCACCACAACCACGTCAAACTTTTGTCCATAGCGGTGGCATCTCCCAATTCTCTGTTCGATACGCTGTGGATTCCATGGCAGGTCGTAATTTACCACCAAAGAGCAAAATTGCAGGTTGATACCTTCGGCGGCTGCTTCGGTTGCTATCATAACTACCGCTTCATCTTTAAAGTAATCAACTATTGCAGCACGCAAATTCGCTGTCTTTGAGTCTGTTATTGTATCTGTATCTTTATACTTTTCCAGCCATTGCCAATAGATTTCACGTGATTTTGGATCGCTGCTAGAACCGTTGAATAGGACGATCTTCCCCTTAAATTCTGTATTTTCGAGAATGTTTTTCAGGTATTCCTGCGTTCTTGTTGACTCTGTGAAGATGATAGCCTTCTTGTTACCACCCAGACGCTCAGTTTCCGCAAAGCCTTTTTGGAGCGCCGTCAGCAGGACTTCACCTTTTGAATTTCGGGTAATAGACTTTGCAAGCCGCTCAAATTCCCTGAGATCATGAACCTCTTTTTTTATATTCTTGATTTCCTCAGGAGAATATTGCTTCTCCTGCTCAGTGGAAAGTGGTTGTGGTGCTTCTTCGTCTTCCAGCCACTCATCCTTTAATTCATCAAAGGTTTCAAAATTCTGTGCTATTGATTTTTCTACCTCTTCGTCTAATTGTCTTTGCCTTTTCACAACATTTTCAAGCTTATTTGCCAGGGCTTCCAGTGTCCCCGATATTGCAAAGGTAGATGATGCCAGTAATTTTCTGAGAATCAGAGTCATTAATTGTCGTTGACCCGGAAGAAGTGCAAAAAGGTCTTCTCTTTGCAGATATAATGAAACCAAATCATATAATTTTTGTTCGTCAAAAGAGGGAATAAACTCCTGTGTTATTGCTATTCTATTCGTGTATTTAACGTATTCCAGTACCTGGCGGCGTAGCGTTCTTATACAAACAGGCTTCAATCGTTCTTTCAGGCTGTAAAAATCGTTCTCATCGGCCAATCTGGAAAACTGGCTCTTAAAACTCTTTAAATCACCAAAGGTATAATCATCAATGACACTCACCAGACCGTAAAGTTCTAAGAGGGAATTTTGGAGCGGTGTTGCCGTAAGGAGGATTTTTGGAGCGTGAGCTACGGCATTTTTGACGGCATTAGCAATCTTGTTTTGCGGTTTGTAAACGTTTCTCAGACGGTGGGCTTCATCAATAACCACCAAGTCCCAGTTGATGTTTCTGATATAGGCATCTTTTGCCCTGGCAAAATGGTATGAGCAAATGATTATTTCATGCTGTTCAAAGGGATTCAAATTCCCTTTTTTAATTTCCTGATTAAAAGAAGATGTTTCCAATATGAGTGACGAAAGGAAAAATTTATCCAGTAATTCCTGATTCCATTGTTTACGTAAGCTTGAAGGTACTATGACCAATATTTTTCTTTTTCTTTCAGCCCATTTTTGTGAGATAACCAGACCCGCCTCGATGGTTTTTCCCAACCCTACTTCATCTGCCAGTATAGCACCCTTAGAAAGCGGGGAATGGAAGACGAACAAAGCTGCCTCTACTTGATGTGGATTTAAATCTACCTGGGCATCTAAAAGAGAAGATGCCAGCTTTTGCAAGCTATCCGACGAACTGCGTTTTGTGAGTTCATATGCAAAATATTTGGCGTGATAAGGTGTTATTTGCATCAATTTGCAGTATACATAAATGTGTCTAATGATCTTAGAAAATAATTAAAGCCTAAGACTTTTATGAAAAAGTATTTATATTGTCAACGTACTTTTCCCCGGTTGCCTAATGTATCACAAAAAATGGACAGGTATATAAGGTAAAATATTCTAGGCAACAGATTAATTCTCAAAGTAGATAGCGAGGGAACTTCTGAAATTGCACTTGGAGAGAAAGGTGCCGAGCGGCTATTAGGCAAGGGGCATCTTGCAGCTAAACTGGAAGGAGAAGACAATATAACTATTGCACAAGTTCCATTTGTTAATTCGGATGAATTGGAGAATGTTGTACTACAAATAAGTTCCTGAAGAATCACCGGTTAAAACATCTTGAGAATTTTATAGCAAGAGGTATAATGTTAATGGTTTATAAATATTAATCTCCTTTATACAACAAATTGTTGTATCTTTTTTTGATTCCGTTTGCATGATCCCGTTCCGCCATTTAGCCAATCAGATCATTGCTCAAAAACGCTTTCGCATGAACTTTCTCACTTCTTTTGCTCCTGTGGGAGTTCCAGTATTTGATACCTCACCTATGGTCGACTTTACCTTGAGGAATTTTTTTCGTCTATTCAGGAAATTGACGAGTTCTTTGAGTTTTGGTAATTGATCTCGCGTAAAGCCAATATTAGCTCATTTTTCATGCAGCATCTATGGATCTATCGATTAATATCTGTACCTATAATAACAGAGACTTTCTCAAAAAGTGTCTCATTTCAATTTACAAGAAGATAAAGGATGTACAATTCGAGATTATCGTAGTTGACAATGCCTCTCAGGATGGAACTGCCGATATGATAAAAAAAGGGTTTCCAGATGTCCTGTTGATAGAAAATGCCAGAAATGCAGGCGTCGCACCAGCTCGGAACCAGTCTATCAGGCGTTCTGCAGGACGTTATGTTCTCCTCCTCGATGCTGATACAGAATTCGTTTCAAAAAACTTTATTGATATTATAAAATACATGGACGCATCCCCTCAGATTGCCTTGCTGGGTGTACAACAGATAACATTTAATAATCAACCGTATCCTGCATCGAGGACATTTCCCCTTATCCGGGATATCGTGTTGAGAAGACTGGCGTTTCTTGGTTTCATAAGAAATAGCAGGCTCATGAAAGCACATCATGTATTGCTTCATGACTCCGATAAGCCTATGGAAGTTGACTACGTTATTGGCGCCTTTCAGCTCATCAGAAGAGATATATTTAACCGTATAGGTCTTCTGGACGAAAACATGTTCTATGGTTTCGAAGATGCTGATTATTGTGCAAGGGTAAAGAAAGCCGGTTACAAGGTAATCTACTATCCCTCTTATACCATTAAACATTATGTCAGCGGAATAACGCGAAAGAAACCCCTGAGTAAGATAGGCATTCAATTGCTCTTTTCTCATTTTAAATCGTATACAAAGTTTTATAGAAAACACCATGATCTCTTGAAAAGGAGGACACAATGAAGATATTTTTATCTTTATTAACCATTCTGATCGTCCTGATAGTAAAACCATTCTATATTTTTTCAGAAACGATAGAAATGAAAGTGGATGCCGCAAAGGGATTGGGACCGGTTCCTGACCTCTTCAGCAGCAGCATATGGATTGTTAAGGCAAACAACCGGCATAATATAGAACGTTTCTTTAAAGACAATCATCCAAAGGCGATACAATTTACCTTCGACCTCTTCCTGCCGAAGACCAAGAGCCTTGAGGATTATAAGCAGAAATTCAAGAACGAGTTCTTTCACCCATCAGGTATACCCTATCTCGTTGTCCAAAAGGCAAAAGAGGCGGATGCAGAATTAATCGTAGGTTTCGATCCCTTCACGATACCTGCCTGGCTTTCCTTAAGACAAGGAGACAAAAGGCCGGCATTTACCCATGAAAGCTGGTGGACAATCGAGCAATTATCACCTCCGCGAGATTTCAAACTCTGGGGGGAGGTGGTGGGTTTTGCGCTCAGTTTCTTACGAAACGAACTTGGAGTAAAAAAGCTGGGGTTTTTTGTAGGTCACGAACCAAACTGGCTCTGGATGGGAACGGAGGAAAGCCTCTTTCAATATTATGAAGCCGCTGCAAGATCTGCAAAAAACGTGAGCAGCGAGATAAAGGTTGGCGGCCTCGGCCCCTGGAGTTTAATGGCTAAAAAGGAAGGTGCTGATTTTGAAGGCATTACCCCCGCCATCGGCGACTTAGCAAAAAAGGAAGGCGGCTGGAAAAACCCGAAAGGGGATCCTCTTCTCAAAAGTTTCATCGAATATGTCTCAAAAAATAATGTCCCGCTGGATTTTATCAATTGGCATTCTTTCACCCACAATTCGCGCCAGCTTGTAAGCGACGGCAAAACGGTTTCCCAGTGGTTAAAGGAAAAGAACCTTGATAATGTCAGGATCTATATTTCTGATTGGGCTTATTGGGCCGGATGGCCTTATCCTGACGATTATCTTGATACGGAAGAAACTGCTTCTGAAGCCATAACCGCACTTTTCCATATGTGGGAGGGCGGTGTTGACTGGCATGGACATGATTTTGATATCCAGGTTGACGCGCATGAAAATAGCCGCCGGAAAGAGAGGCGGAATGCAGAATTTATCGGTGATTGGCCACTGTTTACCAAACATGGCATAATCAAACCGGTGTATAACTCGTTTAAGGCTTTAACTATGGCTACAAAACCAGACGGTGAGAAGATCCCTGAGCTGTTACGTGTAGAATCTTCTGCGGATGACATTGTAGCAATCTCCACAATGAAAGATGATGGCATTTATGTACTCTTAAGCAATTTCTCCCCAAGACAAGCAAGATTACGCTCCTCTGTTACGAAGTTGCTCCTGGAAAAATCAGGATTTTCTCCTGAAGAAATCAACTGGCTGAAGGAATGCATCCAGGAAGGAAAGAAGAGTAAGAGAAAAGACACCTTGCTTTCCTGTAAAGATCAGTTTATTGCCCGGGTAAAAGATGATCAAAAAATAGAAGTAGTTGAATTCCTTGCCAATATATATTCTCATTTACAAAAAAAACCATCCATGGAGAGGATTTTAACATATCTTGGTGAAGTTTCATCAAATGCAAAATACCCTCAAACAAAGATAATTGCTTCTGAGCTTTCAGATACGCTAAAAAGAACCTCTTCCAATAAATCACTGAAGATTGATTTCGCCAACCTTTCGTTTTCACCATCTGCCCAGGCAATCGTATACACCATTGACAGCAATAATAGTAATGCCTGCAAACTGAACAAAAAAACCGAGCCTTCTTCCACAGACACGCTGTGCGGCATCGGTGGAATGGTCGATAAGGCTGTGTGGCAGGCAAATGCCGATGCCAATAAATATGCCCAAAAAAGCCTGGAAGATTTCCTTTTATCGAAAGGTTACAGCACAAAACACTTAGAAATTCTCAGGGAAAAAATTCGAACTGCTAAAAACAAAGGGAATTTGAAAGAACTTTTCGATCAGCTCACAAAAAAAGGTTTTCAAAAAAAAGATATAGCATTGGGGTTTAGGAAATTGAAAACAATTAGACAAAATTACCTCCGGGAGCAGATTGACGAAATCAACGAATGGAAAGAAATATCTCTGGAGGGATCGAAGGAGACAACAGCCGTTAATGTAACAAAAGATACAGCGACACTCAACATAAGTATGGAGCCCAATTCGGTGTGTCTGATTATTCTCGGCAAAAAATAGAAAATGAGAGTTTCTGCACTTCCCCTTTCCCGCAGTATCCTCTTCTTCCCGGTATTGTGGGGGGTATTCGCTGGTGCATTTTTAGTTTTGGACCCTCTGTTGGCAAATCTTCTTGCAAAAATGCTTGATATCTCAATAGAGGGTACCAGCATTTTTAAACTTTACCCGTACGAAATCTCCTCCCTGCTTTTTTTCTTTTCCCTTTTTTTGCCTTTTATAAAGAAGTTCATTCTCCTGACGAAGCGGCATACGGAAAAGGTATTTATCACGCTTTTCTTTGGTGGTATGCATATTACCAGTTTGACTACCCTCGTCAAAATAGACCTGACCGAGTTCGTAATGATGGTCTCTTTATTCGCACTGTTTTTCCAATCCGCCGTGAAAGACAAAAGGCTTTGTATATCACTTCTGGATATTTTCAATATCGCCTTTGTTGCCTCAGCGCTTGTTTCATTCATGAATGCCAGAATTGTTCCTTTTGTCATATATGCCCCTACGTTGGTAAAATTCATCCTCATTCTGTTCCTGCTCTTAAACTGCATTCACAGCAGAGAGCTATTTGTTTTTGCATTAAAATGCATTATAGTTCTCACCTGTATTTCTTCTCTGATCGGGATTGGGCAAGGAATACTCTTTAAAACAACGGGGTTGCTTTTTATTGGCCCTGTTGACAAAAAAAATCTTTCACTGATGTTTGAAATGACCTCTCAAGGACCTTTTCTGAGAATCCCGGCCTTTTTTGGAACATATAAGCCCTTTACCTTTTTTCTCAATACTTCAATTCTTATCGTCTTTAATTACTTCATTTATAACGGGCCTTTCGCTCTGAAAAAACGGTTAACGCTTATTTCTTCTTTTTTGCTCATGACAACCGCACTCTTACTGACCTTTTCCAAAGACGGATTTCTCTCCCTCTTCATCGGATTGATCTTTTCGATCGCTATGAGATGGCCAAAATTCATAATACATGGTTTTTTTTATGCTTTGATAGCAGGCAGCGCCATTTATCTTATGGGTTTTCTGGATGATATTTTCAGGGCAATCTCCGCAGATTATCATTGGGGGGAATACAGAATCAGGTTACAGTTGGCCAGAGAAGGGATTCACGGATTCATACACAGACATCCTTTTATTGGCGTAGGGGTAGGCGATGTCTATAGATATACCTCACATTACTTACACTGGGCTGTTCACAATGCCTTTATTGAAGCTGCAGATGCTGTAGGCATATTTGGTTTATTTTTTTATATTGTATTATTATCGTATACATTCTACAATCTTATCAAGGTCAACCTGACGGATAAATCGCTCACAAATACCTGGATAAACCGTGGATTATTCTCAGGTTTTATTGCCTATATGGTCACCATACAATTTCACCCGTTTTTCTACGAAAGATTTACCTGGTTATACATGGGCATTGTCAATGCTTATGTAATAATCGTCAGAAAGAAATTCCAGAGACCTGATATAGTATTGACATGAAAAAAATATTATCCTTAGCCATAGGAATAACAGCTATTCTGATACCAGCGACGATTTTTCTCTGTACAAAAACAGGAGAGGCGTCAAGCACCGCAGAAATAACCGCGGACGTTTCCCAGAATCTCGGTCAAATGCCAGGTATCGCAGCTGTGGGAGTAGAACTTTCTCAATGGGGGAATGATTTTTATAAATTTTATTTCCGAAAAAAATACGAAGACGATATTGAAAATGAAGGGAGTATCTATCGAACGGGATTGAACCTGAGATATCATGTTTCCGATCTGTCCAATAATATTGAGAAATATCTGGATTACCTCCATGATTTTGATAGCGCAACGTTATCATATGAGAAAGAGGGCGTGGATCTTATCTTAACTATTTATGGTATGCCTAAATGGCTGAGTAAAAGATGTGTAAAAAACAGGTGTGGGGAATATGTCTGTGGACCGAATTGGGGAGCAACACCACCGACAGATTACGATGCCTGGGCAGAACATGTTAAGGGTATCGTGAGTTATTATAAATATAAATTAGGCCTGGATTTGTGGTATGAAATATGGAATGAACCAGACCAGGGATATCTCTTTTCTAATACTGATTTCTGGTTCGGAAGTCAGGAAGAGTACTTTACCTTATATAAATACAGCGTTAAAGGGGCTCTTGCAGCAGACCCTCATGTAAAAATAGGAGGCCCTGGCGGTTCTATCTGGGATAAAGGGGTAATTGAGGAGTTTATAAAATATGCAGCCACAAATAACCTGCCCATCGATTTTATAACCTGGCATATGTATGTGGGATGGAATAATTTCTGGGGGACAAAATCAGAATATAGAGAAATAGCAAGTACTATTAAACAATGGCTGAAACAGTATGGCTATGATGAAAACACACCCCTTATTATTGATGAGTGGAACTATGACGCAAATCTCAATGATTTAGAAGACCATACCACAGAACGGAATAGTGCATACGCAGTGTATGCCATTTATAATATGCTTGATACTGGTATTGATAAACAAGCCTTCTTTAATTTCGTTGATTTTGAACATAATCCATTATTTTCCGGCAGTACAGGTACAATGAGCAATGAAGGTGTCATCAAATCGGTTTATAACGCATTTAAGGCACTTGCTATTTTACAAGGTGAACCAGAAAATGAAATCACCAATAGACTGAAAGCAGATGTTAATGATGATAATTTTCTTGCAGCAATTGCCTCTCAAACACAAGATAATCGCACAATACGAATTCTGATTTCTAACTATATTCCTACCGCAGCAATGCTCAAAAATGTGTTTCCTCCGGAAGTCTACCCAAGCGCCTTAAAATATAGAAAAAACCCGAGGGAGATAACTTTGAATCTTAAAAACATCCCTTTCTCAGGGGACGCAACCATGACAACGTACCTCATAGATAAGGATCATGCAAACTCCTGCAGATATAACAAGAAAACAGAAGAAGTACAAACAGATTCTCCCTGCGGTAAGAATGGAATAATAGATAAGTTGGTTATGCAAGCAGAGAGAGAGTCTCAGAAAAAGGCCTTTCTGGAAGCCGTTTATTACTTAAAATACAAGGGATATACCGAAAGCCAGATAGCAATAATTACAAAACAACTCGGCAACTGTTTTAAAATAGACCGGGAGTCTCTTTTTAAAGACTGTATTAGCGCCTCGTTAGAACCAACCTGTGCTCAGGTCATGGGTCTGGGAAGTTATCCACCGGATTGCAATGTATTTGAACAGGACGTCATAGACTCCAATAACGTGTATCACAACACCTACGATGACCTCTATTTCTCCGGTGATCATACCAGTCTGTCAGGTCAGACAATTACTGCTTCGACGTGGATTGATAAGATAAACAACGATCCAAATATCTCCCTGGAAGGTTCAAAACAAACGAAGCAGATTAATATAATCAATGGCTCATATCAGGAAGTAATAACCTTGCAGCCATATGCGGTTTTCCTGATTGAAATAACCTTGCCGCAGACAACAGATTAATAATATTTACTGAGGCCCGTGAATGGCAAGTTTTGGTTATCGCGCGGAGACTGCCTGTTCTGACACCGCCGTATTATATTAGTTGAATGATACCGAAAGATTTTTACACTCACTTTTATTTCCTTAAAATGCCCTTATTTTTGTCCGTAACAGATGTTTCGGAGAATACAAAAAAATGCTGAAGTATACAATGCAATTTATCATGTTTTTCATCTTTTTCGAAAGCAGTATATTTGTATCTTCTGGTAAAATTAGCTATTCATACAACCTCAAAAACCACACTTCACTTCATCTGGCAGAGACAGAAAGAACTCAGGATGAATACCTTTTTCCATTTTTAAATCCTAAATTTGATCAAGATCAAATAGTGGAAAACCCCTTTCCTGGCAAACGTGAAAACAAGTTTGACAGAGTCATTCATATTGATCAGTTATCAAGTGTCAACGGGGCGGATATTGATAAAGGTTTTACTGCTATACCTGCTTACACCACAGGCCTCCAACCAACCGCTGTTGTTATAGAAGATTTCAATGGCGATGGGAGAAAAGACTTAGCAGTATCACATTTTGGTACTATGAATCCTCAGGATTCCTCTGGTGAAATTAGTATTTTGCTGGGAAATAGTAATAATACATTTACCAACTCAAAGAGTTTCCTTGCCGGGATTCACCCTGTTTCTCTTGTAACGGGCGATTTCAACAGGGATAAAAATGCGGATTTAGCCATCTCAAATTTTGGTAGTAATACCGTTTCTGTTTTTTTGGGAAATGGTGACGGGTCCTTTGGGATAGCAACACATTTTCAGGTGGGATTGAAACCATTCCGTTTGGCAACCGGTGATTTTAATAAGGATGATGTTGGCGATTTAGCAGTACCAAATTTTGGCAGCAATACTATTTCTATTCTCATTGGAAATGGAACAGGAGCTTTTAGCAATTCAGTCAGCGTAAAGACCGGAGATGGTCCTATTTCGATTGCTGTTGAAGACTTTAATCTCGACACAAAAGAAGACATTGTAGTAGCTAATTTTTATGATAATACCGTATCCATACTTTTGGGAAACGGAGACGACACCTTTATGAAAAAATTTGATCTTCCGGTGGGTACCGCTCCATCTATGGTAATCGCAGAAAATCTTAATGGGGATAGCATTCCGGATCTGGCAATTGTTAATATGGGCAGTAATAGCATTTCCATCTTATTAGGAAAACTGGAAGAAACATCTCTTATAAGCTATGAGATTATTACAATAGATACGGTGGTATCCAATCCAAGCGCTTTGACTGTAAGGGATTTTAACGGTGATGGCCAAAAAGATCTGGCTGTTACAAATTTTGGTGGTTTCGGAGTTAAAAGACGAGGCGAAGACCTTTCCATTCTTCTCGGAAATGGTGAGGGTGGATTTCGTCAAACCACAGAAGATATTGTCGTTGGAGTAAGCCCAATTTCAGTAACTCCAGGAGATCTTGATAATAATCAGACAATCGATTTGGTTGCCGCAAACTTTGAAAGCAATAATATAACCGTATTATCAGGTAATGGAGACGGAACATTTGGGCCTTTAAATAATTACCCGGCTGGGAAAGGCGCGCATTGGATTGCATCAGGCGATTTCAACCTTGATGGAAATAGTGATCTGGTTACAGCAAATATTGATGCGACAAATATAAGCAGTTTATTGGGAAACGGTGATGGCAGTTTTAAATTACCTGGGATATATGAGATCCAGGCCACCGTCCATGCCGTAACGCCAGGGAATTTAGATAACGACGGAGTTCCTGATCTTGTCACTGCCAATATCAGCTCGAACACCATCACCCTGTTACGTGGTAACGGAGACGGGACATTCTCAATATATGATCAATATGTAGTTGGACCAAGTCCGCATCTTGTTCGTATCAATGATTTGAATAATGACGGAATAAATGATTTAGTCGTTCCCATCTTCGGGAGAAATTTTACTACAATTTTGCTTGGAGATAAAAATGGTTCTTTCGTGGAGAGGAGAATTCTTTTTTCTGGTGATACACCTTCCGATGCTGCAATTGACGACATCGATATGGACGGCAACAAGGATTTGGTTATCTCGCATTTTGATGTAAGTTATATAACGGTTTTTCTTGGGGATGGGAATGGTTCTTTTATAAAAAAAGAAAATATTGATGTTGCTGGCGGTCAGCACTCGGTATTAATGAAAGACATAAACTTTGATGGGAAAGCTGATATCGTGGGAAGTCTTTTTTATGCTGACAAAATATTTTCTTTGTTTGGCTCCGGCAACGGTTCTTTCCATAATTTGAACACTTATAACGTAGGGAAATTGCCTTCAACAATCGCCCTTGATGATTTCAACCATGATGAACTATATGATATTGCAGTAGTTTGTGAATTTGATAATATAATATCCATTTTGTCAGGAAATGATGATTTTAGTTTTTCATTTAGTGCTAACTTTATTGCAGGTAACAGACCTGCCGCCCTGGTATCTGACGATATTAATAACGATGGTAAAACTGATGTTGCAGTTGCCAATTGGTACACAAACAATGTCAGCATAATGCTCAATAATCTCGAATTGGAAAACAACTAATTCACACAGTATTTTTTCAGGCATTCCCGTCTGAACAAGCGCTGATGCTAATAAAAGATGGATTTATAACAAACAGCGAACCAAGAAACAAAGATGAAAAGAAATTGGAAGGAGGGGATATCGATCAAAAATGTGAAGCCGTATGTGTTAATTTTGTCAGTATATTTTGAAATCGGAAACTAAGAAAAGGAGGAAAATTATGAAAATAAAAGGATTATTAACGGCGGCATTACTTTTACCCTTTTTTGTAACCCTGTCTTATGCAGAGGAGCAGACACTAACTCCACCGGCAGAAACTGCAAGTGCTCCGGAAACATCTGTGCAAGCTGAGGCCCCGGCACCACCTCAGGCTGAAATCCCGGCATTACCGCCAAAACTTGCCGCCATTGATGCAGACCAGGACCGAAAAGTCTCCAGGGAAGAGTTAGTTTCCTTTATTACAAAAAAGGCGAAAGAAAGGATCACTGAAAAAGCCAGAAGATTAGATACCGATGGAGATAAGTGCCTATCAAAGGAAGAACTCAAGGGGAAAAACAAGTTGAAGGTTCGTTTTGACAACGTTGACGCAGACAAAGACGGAAAGATTTCAAAGGATGAGGCAGTTACCTTTGTTCAGACAAAAGCAGATGAAAGGGCCGCTAAACTTTTCCAAAAGATAGATTCAAATAAAGATGGATTTATAACTGCAGACGAAGTCAAAAAGAAGACAGAAAATAAAGTGGAAGAAACTGCGGAAGAAGAAGATTTATAATAATCCGAAACACTTGCACCCACAGCGGCCATCCACGACGATGGCCGCTGTGAGGAAAACAAATTCGTTTACCCTGACCCGAAAGAGTCAGAAAGGATAAAATCCCAAGCACGAAATTGGTGAATCAACCCTGACAGGGTTAGTTTTATTCATATTTTTGCAAAAAAGGTCAAAATATTTTTATAAGCGCCTAACCTCCCACCACTAGGTGGTGAATGCTTATTACTGCCATATTTCCTTCCTCTCTATCACCCTCAGTGAGGGGGACTGGGGAGGCGGGGGCAAGGCGGATAACCTGTTACGGAAAAAGATTAAGGAGGAAGAAAAGTATCTGTGATCGTTCTTGGTATAAATAATATGCATGACGCGTCAGCAGCTATTGTCGTGGATGGTAACGTGTTAGCTGCCGCAGAGGAAGAGAGATTCAGTAGACGTAAACACCATATCGGCTTTCCTGTAAATGCCATTCAATACTGCCTTGACGAAGCGGGTATAACCACGAAGGACATTGACGCCGTGGCTTTGTCATGGAGGCCATGGGTATTGGGCACGAGGCTCTTGAATGCACTGAAATCAGTTTCTTTTTCAAAAAAAGCCTTCCAGGCAAAAACGAGTCGTGGTATGGGTCAAATGGGAAACGAATGGTATCAACTCTTTTCCATGAAATGGCTCATCGAAAGACACTTTGGCAAGGGAAACTTCAGGCTCCATTATATTGACCACCATCTCTGTCATGCAGTCAGCGCTTTCTATGTTTCCCCATTTGAAAAAGCTGCTGCG
Source organism: Candidatus Brocadia sp. (assembly GCA_021646415.1). Taxonomy (NCBI): domain Bacteria; kingdom Pseudomonadati; phylum Planctomycetota; class Candidatus Brocadiia; order Candidatus Brocadiales; family Candidatus Brocadiaceae; genus Candidatus Brocadia; species Candidatus Brocadia sp. Next base: position 12,989 of record SOEU01000001.1, on the reverse strand, counting down.
CTTACCGTGGATGGTGCAGGGGAGAAGGATACGACGGTCTTTTGGGTTTGTGAAGGTACAGAAATAAAACGACTGGCTTCAATAAAACTTCCTCATTCCCTTGGCCAGTTTTATGCAAGTATCACCGGGTTTCTCGGTTTTAAGGTACAGTCAGACGAGTATAAGGTAATGGGAATGGCTCCATACGGTAAACCTGCATTTGCTGATTTCTTCAGAAACAAGATATTCGATATACGGAAAGATGGTACTTTTCAACTGAAAAGCCGTTTCCTTGATTATCACCTTGCCAGACAAGGTATATTTCTGGAGGAAATTGTACACGTGTTAGGAAAGAACCGTTTGCCAGATGAAGAGGTTACAAATCATCATATGGATATTGCCAGAAGTGCCCAGGTAGTCCTTGAAGAGGTTCTTTTCCATATGGCGAATCATCTGTATGGCAAAACAAATGCCGATAAGCTTTGCCTGGCCGGAGGGGTTGCATTGAACTGTGTGGCAAATGGGAAACTGCTTGACAATACGCCCTTTCGTCAGATTTTTGTCCAGCCGGCTGCGGGGGATGCAGGAACATCCATTGGCGCCGCACTTCATGTTTATCACAGGTATACCCGTGAACCCAGGAAATATCAGATGAAAGATGCCTATTTGGGTCCATCCTATTCTAATCAACGGTGTATTGAGACACTCAATGAGTTCGGTCTTTCCTATAAAGAATTGACAAAAGAAGAGTTATGCAGTAGAATTGCCACTTTCTTGTCAGAGGGCAAGCTTGTTTGCTGGTTTCAGGGTCGTATGGAATGGGGGCCTAGGGCATTAGGAAATCGGAGTCTCCTGGCTGATCCCCGCAGGTTGGAGATGAGGGATATTATAAACCTCAAGGTAAAACACCGGGAACCATTCAGACCATTTGCCCCATCTGTTTTGGAAGAAAAGAGCTATGATTATTTCGGAAACCCTATCTCATCTCCCTTTATGCTCTTTGCCTTCAAAGTAAACCCAAGCAAACAGAAGGATATCCCCGCAGTAACCCATGTGGATGGAACAGCGAGACCTCAAACCGTAAGGAAAGAGGTAAACCCGCTGTATTGGAATCTCATTAAGGAATTTGAAAATCGCACCAAAGTACCGGTATTATTGAATACCTCCTTTAATGTACAGGAACCCATCGTATGTTCCCCAAAGGATGCAATCGTGTGTTTCCTGAAAACAAAGGTGGACTATCTGGTCTTAAATAATCTTCTCATAGAACAACCCTACAAGGCACCCTCATAGATCAAGAACTCATGGCAGAAAAGACCTTATTAGAGTACTGGTTTATATTATATAACAGAAAGGTGATAATATTCGTTATAACCCTTTCAACCATGATAACTGCCGGGGTGCTTTCAAAGATACTTTCACCTGTCTATGAAGCAAAGGCCGTGTTCTTTGTCCCGAAAGAACCAGATGTTACAACCTTTTTCGCATCCCCGGGAGAGATTATGGCCAGGTCTCCCCTCATGCCTGCAAGTAACGAAGAGCCGCACGGGCCGTACATTGGTATCCTGAAAAGTAAAACTATCGCTGCTCTTGTCCAGAAAGAGTTTCCTCACAAAACGGTCGAAAATTTAATGAGAAGGGATATGGACTTTGTCTTAAGTGACGAGTACCTGCTCGAAGTCTACGCCAGGGATAAGAACCCCAGCCTGTCGGCTGATATTGCCAATGCCTACGTAAAATATTTCAAGCAACTTATGGGAGAATACTCTCAGACGTCGCAATCAGAAAGGCAGGCGACAATAGAAGAAGAGATAACAAAGAATAAAAAGAGGCTTTCAAGGGCAAAGGGGATATTAAAGACCTTTCAGCAAAAAAACCGGACCGCTAACCTTGATGAAGAAATAAAGCAGCTCATCTCCATGAAGACTACTTTTGAATCTCAGTTAGAGAATGCCCATGTTGAATACAATGAAAATAAGAATAAAATCCTGGCAGCGAAAAGGAAGCTGAAAGACGAGGTTCGTGCATTCAAGACCTCCGAACTCGTAATTACAAGTCCGCTCCTGGAAAAGTTAAGGGCACAACTGGTAGATATTGAGGCCAAAATGGCTACTCTCAGGGTGGAAATAAAAGAAGCTCACCCTGAGTATATGACTTTGAAAGGGAATTACGACGAAATTAAAAAAAATATCGATAAAGAAATTGAGATTATCATAAAGAGCCAGGTAAAGGCCCCCGATACCTTTTACGAAAATTTGAGAAGACAGCTCATTAATCTCTCTATAGAAAAAGAGGGGATAGAAGCAAACATCAAGGGTATTAGGCGGGTTCTCTCCGGAATGGAGGAAAGAATACGCGAAATCCCCAAACTCAAGAACCAGCTCGACACCTTCACTTCGGAAGTGGACAGATATAAAAGGCTCATTGATACGTTGAAAGTAAATCTGGAAGAAGTTAAGGCCCAGATGAGAAGGGCGCCTCAGGTGGCAGTCCTGGTGGAAGAAGCAACTTCCCCGAGAAGACCATCCTTTCCTATTCTGTGGTTGAATATGCTAGTAGCCTGCCTGGCCGGTCTTGCTGGCGGAGTATTGTATTGCTTCTTTGTGAATTACCTGGAAGAGACCCGGGAGAAAAGGATTTACAGATTGTGGAAGACCTTAGAATCCATAAAGAGCGAGACATAATGGTAGATGAAGAGATATTGACCATACTTGAAAAAAGGGAACACAAAAGATTTTTCAACCAGATACAATCCCAGGCTGAAGAAGAAGGACATATCCCACCAATGCCCTTTCTTTTCTTAAAGGAATTGTCTCACCCTTTACAATATATGGGTGGTATCCTTCTCGGTATATTTTTGGGAGTCTCCATTTTGGCTTTTAATTTTCTACTTTTTGTTTTCCTATTGCACCTGCAGTTTTAATGGAAGTATGGGGATACAATCTCATCCAAAAAACTCCTCCTTGAATCTAATACCCGGAGAAATACTTTTTGTGCATACTCGGTTCATTATTATACACTGCACTTACTATCTATGGCCAAAACGAAAAAAGATGACCCCCTTACCCTGAAGATCAGGGAGTTAAAAGAGAAAACAAGGGAAAAGGTAAAGGAGGGTCTTTTAAAGGAATTTGAAGAGCAGAAGAGGAAGGGATTATACCCCTGGGAAGGAATTTGGCTTAGTCCACAGGATATAAGAAAAGTTCAGGAAAAGATGAAGAGACGGGATAAGATCGCCTTTTTAGAAATTATTCTCCTTTTCTTCATATTCGGCTTTTTTTCTTATGTACTTTATCGGTTGATGAAAATATTTCTCCTGCCGTGATTAACCAACAACTAAAAACAGAACCCGCAGATTGCACATATTTTGTATTGTATAATGCCGCAGATTAACAGATTATTGTTATTTTTATCTGGGTAATCTGTAAAATCTGTGCTCATGGTCGCCTCGCCAGGAAATTAATCAACCAAACGAATCACATATCTGTGAATAAGACCGGCTTCTACCCCCGCAAGCATGGCTTCAAAGGATTTTATACTATCTTTAGGAATATCCGGTATAGTAAATTCTTCTTTTTTCACGAGCAAATCACGGTCATCATATATTTCTAATTTAAATTTTGCGAAACGATAATTCTTTTCCGATCTGTTCGCTATCTCACCGGTAAAAAGTACGTTATCACCAAACGGATTGAACCGCACATTTCTTACAAAAAATCCGCTCCCGATATCTTCAAACCCATCTGTCATAAAAGTTTTTAAAGGCTCCTTACCAGGAACTTCTTTTTTGGGCACTTTTGAGATACCCGACGAGAGATTTTTTTCTAATACATTCACCCGTTTTTCCAGGGCCTCAACCCGTGCTATAAGATTTGAAATAACAATCTCCAACATATTTAATTTATCAGATAAATCCTGCGCACATACCGTATTTCCCAGTAAAAAAAGAATTATTGGTACTGCCACACCAACAAAAAACTTTCTCATCGCTATCCTCATATCCCAAATCCTAACCTGAACAAATCGGAAAAGACAAAATCCGAAGCATGAAACTTGTGAGTCAACCCTGTCAGGGTTTTAAACCCTGACAGGGTTAATTTTATTCATAATTATTGCTAAAAATATCAAATTTTTTTAGAAAATACTAAATACTGTACCTGCAGTTGGCTAAATTGCCAGGGACTTCAGTTCGCGTATCCAAGGGATTTTAATCTTTCTTCTTCCAATACGAGAAGGCCGCCTTTTGCCGGATGATAATATCATATTCTCAATTGGCAGTGCAAGTGTAATCCATTGAAACTATTACACATAATCACATGATGGTCAGAAAGCTGTGAAACTTGACAAGATATAACGCAATTTGTTATTATATGAATTATTAATTCATAAAAACAATATGCATTTCTTTGTGCATCTCTTTACACAATACCTTCATGAAACACATTTTTACAATTCGATACGGCGTTCTCAAGAATACATCAGACTTCTACGCAATGTTTAACTCGCTGAAAAAAGATGATCCGGTTATCATTCGTTCTCATCGGGGTGTAGAGTTTGGCGAGGTCGTTACAAAGGTAAAAGAAATAGCAGATGATGACTCGATTGAAAGTCTTGGAGAAATTTTGCGAAAAGCCACCCCCGATGATAAAGAAAAACAAAAGAAAATACATAACGAATCGATTCCTGACGAGTTCAAATTTTGTCAGAAAAAGATAAAAGAACACAGACTCCTTATGAAACTGGCCAGCGTTGAACACCTGTTTGGGACAAAAAAAATCATCTTTTATTACCTCGCCAATGGCCGTGTAGATTTCCGGGAACTGGTAAAAGATCTGGCAAAAGAATACCAGGCCCGCATAGAGATGAAACAAATCGGTGTTCGGGATGAGGCGAGACTTCTGGCCGATTATGAACACTGCGGGCGAGAGTTGTGCTGCAGGTCCTTTCTCAAAAATCTTGAACCCGTCACCATGAAAATGGCAAAAAATCAGAAGGCGACCCTGGATCCCTCCAAGATTTCAGGAAGATGCGGCCGTCTCATGTGTTGTTTACGTTACGAAGATAAGGTCTATGAAGATTTAAAATACGCTCTTCCAAGAAAAGGTTCTATCGTCAAAACTGCAAAAGGAATTGGGGAAGTCGTTAATTACGATGTATTACAACAGCAGGTTACCATTGAGCTGAATAACGGAAGCAGGATCCACGCATCTGTCCATGACATTATAGACAAAGTAAGGGAACCCCTGCGACAAAAAGAAACGATGTGCGATCATCCCTGCGAAAAGGATTGTGGTCTTGAGTAAACGCACTTTTTATCTTACAACACCCATTTACTATGTCAATGATATACCACACATCGGTCATTCTTATACCACCATCGCTGCCGACGTGCTGGCTCGATATAAAAGAGCGAAAAACTTCGATGTGTTCTTCCTGACGGGAACGGACGAACATGGGCAAAAGATCCAAAAGGCGGCACAATCCTGTAATAAAACACCGGAAGAATTTGTTAATGCAGTGGTAGATAAATTCAAGATCTTGTGGAACAAACTCGACATCTCCAATGATGATTTCATACGGACAACCGATGAGAGGCATTGCCGCCGTGTTAAAAAAATCTTTCAACAAATCTCGGAGAACGGGGATATCTATCTGGGAGAATACGAAGGATGGTATTGTATCCCTTGTGAAAGTTTCTGGATTGAATCACAACTCAGGGAAAGGAGATGCCCTGAATGTAATCGAGCCGTCGAAAAAGTAAAGGAAAAAAATTATTTCTTCAGATTATCAAAATACCAGAACCTTCTCCTCGAATATTACGAAAAGCATCCCCGTTTTATCCAACCCGAATCGAGAAGAAATGAATTACTGCAGAGAATTAAATCTCCGGTAGAAGACGTCAGCATCAGTCGCTCCGCTGTAGAATGGGGTATTCAAGTCCCCTCGGATCAAACCCACACTATTTATGTCTGGATTGATGCGCTTCTGAACTATATTACCGCATTAGGTTACGATGATGATATGCAAACATTCCAAAAATACTGGCCTGCAGGCGTTCACATTATCGGGAAAGAAATCCTGTGGTTTCATGGTGTTATCTGGCCTGCAATACTTATGTCCTTGAAAATAGATTTACCCTTTAAAATCTTTGCACACGGCTGGTGGACAATTGAAGGACAAAAGATATCGAAATCCCTGGGAAATGCAATAGACCCGCTTAGTATCATTCAATCGTATGGCACAGACGCTTATAGATACTTTTTACTTAGAGAAGTCCCTTTTGGTCTGGATGGAAATTTTTCTTATACCGCCCTTATTCACAGAATAAATTCGGATCTCGGCAACGACCTCGGCAATTTATTACAACGGACATTAACCATGATCGAAAAATACTTTCATGGGATCATCCCGTTGGTCACTGACACAGATGATGAACTGAGAATCGCATCACAAGATGCCCTTGATAGAATGGATCAGGAAATGGATAAACTCCAGTTTAGCAGGGCGCTTGAGATTATTTGGGAATTTATAGGCCGTACCAATAAATTCATAGAAGACAAGAAACCCTGGATGTTTGCAAAAACAGATGCCACACGGCCACAGCTTGCTACAGTCATCGGCACATTAGCCAGGGCTATCAAAGACATTTCTGTTCTTATTTATCCCTTTATGCCAAAAATTGCTGCTGAAATCCAACGACAACTTGGCATTCTGGAAGACAACCATCCCCCTTGTCTGGAGTTCCATCAGGGATTTAAGGAAGGTACCGTCTCACGGAAGGGTAAACCATTATTCCCAAGAATCGAAACGACTTAACCTCTTATCAACAGTTGGAGATGCTGTGTATGACAAAAACATGGAACAAGGTAAAAGAAATTATGAAAAAAGACCCGCGCTACTCAATACAAGCCTATCAATTTGTATTTGAGGCCCTCGACTACACCACAAACATGCTCGGCAAAAACCGGCAGAAAACGAGCGACGTAGACCGTCATGTAACGGGGAAACAGCTGATGGAGGGCATTAGAAGATATGCATTGAAGCAGTTTGGTTTTATGGCATTAACCGTGTTTGAACAATGGGGTATAAAGCACGATGAAGATTTCGGAAATATCGTCTTTAATCTGGTTGAAAGTGGGCTTATGGGCAAAACCGAAACTGACTCTCGCGATGATTTTAAAAATACTTATGATTTCAAGAAGGTCTTTGATGAGGGATTTAAGTTCGACGGAAAATTTGACATCCACCTTTCGCTCAATGCCCTGGGCATCAAGAAATAATAAAATCACTGACTTTCTTTTACACAACGGAAACCAACATTATTGTCCTTACCCTCCGGATAACTGCAACTCCGATAAGCGCTTCTCAGAATATAATGATGGTTTACCCATGATCCTCCTCTAACTACGCGAAACTTTCCCTCCTCATACCAATCTTCGCACCATTCCCAGATGTTTCCGGCCATGTCAAAGCAACCAAAAGGGCTTACTCCCTCCTTTCGATTGCCAACTGGTGCCGGGGCGCCGATGTTTGGATCCAGATTGTAAACCGCCTTTGAATTATCTGGTTGAGTATTCCCCCATGGATATTCTCTTCCATCGACTCCCCGTGCCGCTTTTTCCCATTCCGTTTCTCTGGGGAGCCGTTTACCAGCCCATTTTGCATAGGCAACAGCATCTTTCCATCTGACACCCACGACAGGTTGCGATGGCTTATTAAATCGTTCATTATCCCAGAACGAAGGTTCCTGAGCTCCCGTCTCGTCAATATACTTTTTATATTGAAAATTAGTGATGGGAAATATGTCAATATAAAAAGCATCGACATACACAACTTTCCTTTCCTCACCCATAATAAATTCACCAGGCGGCACAAAAACCATTTCAGAACCGTCTTTCTCGTTAATAATGCGAACCACCCCTGTTTTACTCATATCTCCTATCTTCACCGTTAAGGATTATTTATTTTGTATCTTTCGTATTTTTAACTGTACCTGCTCTTTTGACACCTTTCTTCTTTATAGTTAACTGTTTTAATATCTTTTTTGCGGCCCGGTCCCTGGGATTGATCTCAAGCGCTTTTTCCAATTCAGATATCGCGGGATTCAGTTGCCCCTTGTCGCGGTAAGCAACACCAAGATTATAATGAAGAATACTATCTTCGGGATTTTCCTTTAGCAGCGTTTTCCATATCTCTATCGCATCGTCTATTTTTTTACAATCGTAATAAGCATCCCCCAGGGTATATGTGATATCTTCATATTTCGGGTCTATCTCTAACACCTTTTTTAACTCATGAATCCCTTCCTCACACGACCCCTCGTCTATAAGGATAAGACCCAGATTGTAACGCGCCCCGATATGATTTGGGTCAATTTCAATAGCCTTTTTATACATACTTATTGCATCATGTACCATCTCCTCTTCATAATAAGCAGACGCGAGCTTGTAATACACCTCAACATCTGCTGTATTATCTGCAATAGCTTTTTTAAATTCGTCAATAGCCTCCGAGCTTTTCCCTTTTTCATAAAGCGTTAAACCAAGCTCTTTGTGCCCTTTCTGTATTCCACGATCTGATATTACAGACTTCTCTGCACCTGCTGGTGGCGATTCTTTCTTGCACCCCTGCAAACTAAATGAAGCAATGCATAGGAAAAACAAGCCGCTTATACCCAACATTCTTAATCGCTTTGTATTCACGTAATATGCCCCTTGTCATAAAGAAGTATAGTAAATTTATTTTTCAATCTCGTCCGGCTGTTTCCTTGTTTTACCTGCCAGCGGTATTTTTACCATATCGCCCTCTTTTACCTTATGTTTCTTAAACCAGCCCTCTTTCATCTCCAATGCATATTTGACTTTTTTCCTCGAAACATGGATATCCAAACTGTATGGTTTCATTGATTCGATTTGTACGATTCGGCCATTGGCTTTAATAAAGGCTATAGAAAGAGGGATACGGGTGTCCTTCATCCAAAAAGACAAGACTTTCTCTTCAGGAAAAATAAATAGCATACCCCCGTTATCTTCCAATGTATCGCGATACATTAACCCCAACATGTGCTCTTTAGGAGTAATTGCTACTTCTACTTCCAATTCAATTCCAGCAATATGGATGGGCAATATGTCCTTTCTTTTTGGTTCACCATAACACACGCCCAAAAAATTATTATACACCACACACGCACAAACGAAAAGTATTATGGGGAAAAAACGCCTCAATTTCCTATTCACAATCATATCATCATTCTCTGTAAAACCCTGGCACAGCTATGCCGCAACCCAATTAACCCTCTTTTTACCCTCTTGCGATGGGAAGATGAAGTAAGGCAAGCTTAAGTTCGCTTTCCAGCGTAATGTAAACTTGCTAAAAATGTTGTACAAAGTGATACTATAACTAGGGATATTTTACGACCACAAAAACTAAAGTCAACCTATTTCTAAACTTGACTTACTCAAACGAACCAGATATAGTTCCGATTATGCGATTAGACAAACTCCCTTTCGAAGTCTTCAACACCATAAACAAATACCATCTCATAAAACCCCATGATTCAATCATCGTTGCGGTATCCGGAGGACCTGATTCCGTCGCTCTCCTCAAAATCCTTCGTACTATTAATTCGGTCAAAAATCTCCATCTCCGCTTATCCATCGCACATCTTAACCATCAACTTCGCGGAATCTCGTCGGAAGAAGATGCACAATTTGTCCGGAATCTATCAAAAGACCTTTCCCTGCCCTTTATTTTTAAAAGTGTAAATATTCAAAAAATTGCAGATCAAACGAAATGTTCAATTGAAGAAACAGCCCGCAGGGAAAGATACAACTTTTTCCTGGAATCAGCGCAGGAATATACCGCCTCTACTATAGCTATCGGGCATACCGCAGATGACAACATAGAAACCCTTCTTCATCGTATAATCAGGGGTACGGGAATGGCGGGGCTGGCAGGAATACCTATAAAACGTCCATTAGCCGCCGGTTCCACGATACAGCTAATCCGCCCCCTCCTCTTCTCCTGGAGAAAGGAAATTATGGAATATCTTGGCAAAGAACACGACAACTATAGAACGGATGCCACCAATTACGAACCACTTTACCTCCGAAATAAGATTCGTCTCGAATTAATTCCCTTATTAGAAAACCAATATAACCCCAACATCAAAAACCTGCTCATGCAGGTATGCCAAATCCTCAATTTAAACAATGAATATTTAGCCTCAGAAACAAAAAGAATAGTAAAAGACTCAACGGTAGAAGGAAGGGAAGACGTATATACCATCGATACACATTTTTTGACAAAGCAACCAAAGATATTACAATACCTGGTATTAAGAGAAATACTAATGAGCATGCACATACCATTAAAAGAAATTACCTATGAGCACTATACAAAGATCCTTGATGAAATAATAAGGAAAGGAAAAGGGCGGCATTTCCAATTGCCCGGAAAACTTTATTTGTGGCATGAACACGGCATGCTCCATTTTACAAAAAAGTCCCTTTACAAAGCATGCACGCCATTATCCGAGATCGCTGTCCAAATACCAGGAACAACGCCCGTTTATCCTTTGGGACAACTTGTATCTGAAATCCTGGACATTCAAGACTTTTCCCTGGAGGCATACAAAAAAACCAAGACAAAATACGAAGAAGTCTTCGACCTGCAAAGGATAACCATGCCCATTTTCGCAAGGGGACGCAAAGATGGGGATACGATCTCACCTTTAGGTATCCATGGTCATAAAAAACTGAAAGACCTCTTTATTGATAAAAAAATCCCGGTAAAAGAACGTGATGTTACCCCAATCGTCGTAATGAACAATCAGCCTATCTGGGTTATTGGAGTATGTATAGATAACGATGTAAAAGTTACCCCCAGGACGAAAAAGGTTTTAAAACTAACCTTCATGCGAAACAGAAAAACCGGATAGGTCTGAACAGATTGCACCAAACATAACCGGGGAAATGCCAAACGTATACCAGTTATCGTATCCGTTGCATTAAGGGGTCATAGGGCCTTTTCTTGCGGCTATGTCATCACATGTGTAACCAGCGTAATTCTGCATCTGGGGCTTTCAAACTGCGTTGAGATGCCGCCAAAGAACATAACTGATGCAAGGAATAACGTGAGCATAATGTAATTATCAGAATTCTGATTGGCCTGTCTGGCCTCCTCAAACTTTTGTGCAGTCTCTTCGCTCAGGCGTTTTGCATCTTGTTCCGGTTCAAGGCTATATTCCTGCAAGACTCAAGATATAACCCGTCTGCTGATCACCTGAAGCGGTTGTCTGGGACTGATTGACAGAGGTTGTTTGTGCAATTGATGGAACATAAAGCTGAGGAAGAGGATAATGATTGCAACCGGAAAAAACCCACCTATTTTATGGAGAATGTCCTTCTTTTTACCGTTTTCATGTTTGAGCCTTTTTAGATTAGTTTTTTAATATCATTTTACCACGCTTAGCTTCCTTCCCTAGGAAATGGAGGTAACCTCTGATCTGGAACTCCTGTAGAGAACCGTGAATGCTGACAGAGCTACGAGGATTCCCACAAGCGATATCGCCAAAACCGCAAGCGTTCCCGCTGACTCCGCTCTGGGATATGCGCCAAACAGAAACCCCTGAAAAACCAACAACCACAGGAGGCGATGATTTGTCATATCGTTTTCGTTCCTGATCATTTCACGAATGACGGTTACATACTGTTCCTTTCGGACATCGTACATAGCTCGTACTCCTTTTTCAGCTACTCATTCTTGCTCAACTGATTGACCAGGGGGCAATAAATTAAGCTGTCTTTGGCAGCAGCTTTTAACGCTCCCCGCTAAAAAGAGGGTCCGGGGGTGTGTAATCATGCCCTTACACACCCCTTATCGGTGAGGGGATAGCTTCCCCCTGAATCCTCCTTACTTAGGGGATTCAGGGAGTTGTACTTTTTCTTCTTGAGTAATACAACCCCCCTTTTCTAAGGGAGATTTTTAAGCTTTACACCGCCCAAAAACCCGCATAAATAAAATGTAGCAACCCTGAAGGGTTGCCCTACAAACCGCAAAACAGTATTAATAAAACAAAAATTCCTATACTATTTAACTAGGCCTTCGGCAATTTTTACCGCGTATAGTGGCAATTCATGAATTGCCACTATACGATGGGTTTGAAGTTCATTGTATCCTTCCGCTAAAGTTTCTTATTTACTCCTGCTGCAGTCGAGGGCAACAGTCCGGGATTTAAACTTTGCTGTAATCTGATCATGCTATGCTGGCTGACTTTGATGAAACCCTCACGGGGCCGGTCGAAATCCATAATCACCAGAATGATCACCACCAGAACGACTGACATCATTGCAGCGGGGACGAAATTACGCTGGTTACCCAAGCCGCATCCGTAACCCGTGACCAGTATCGTCATGGCCCCACATATGAACAAAAGCAGCAAAACGATTTGGGGAACACAGTTCTCGAAGGCATCCAGGCGTTTGGCGTGAAGGTCGATCATTTCATTCAAAGAATTCAGAAACAACGAGACAATCATTGGTGAGGATACCTTTTTGCTGATGTCAACGGCACGCAGCCAAAGTTGATTGTGTAATCGTTCTGACTTGACGATCGCATCATGGAACTTCCCCGGCTGTATACCTTCTATCCGCGCATCGATGTATTGGCGCAACAGTCCGGATATTTCCGTCCTGTGCGGTTCCGGTAGCAGTTGCGCCCGCAGATATGTTGTACCGATGGCATTGGCCTCTTCGAGAACCAGTTGCTTACGGAGATCATAACGTGACAGAGACATGAAAAAAGTAAACCCCAAAAGGAGGCCGAGTACACCGAGAATACCAGCATCAATAGTACCAATCCACGTTTTTGACGTTTCATCAACCAGACTGGGTCAAATGAAAAAATTTGTCTATATACAGTATTTATTGATGAAACGAGGCTCAAATACGGTATAATTTCCTACGAATCAAATATCTTCAATAGAACCAAAATAGAACCAAGGAGGTATA